>DAOTAI010000394.1:0-4868 GCA_035593865.1 Acidobacteriota bacterium | reverse complement strand
GTTTATTTCAGCAGACCCGACAGCAAGGTCTTTGAGCGAAGCGTCCACAAGAGCCGCTATAAGATGGGCCGCCAGTTGGCACGGGAAGCGTGGGTAGAAGCGGATCTTGTGGTCCCGGTGCCAGACTCGGGTGTGACCGCCGCCCTCGGTTTTTCCGATGAAGCCCGTATTCCTTTTACCATGGGGCTAGTTCGAAACCATTACGTGGGCCGCACCTTCATACAGCCAAAACAGTCCGCGCGCCATTTGGGTGTGCGGGTAAAGCTCAACCCCGTCAAGGAATTACTCAACAATAAGCGGATCATTCTGATCGATGATTCGATCGTCAGGGGAACGACCAGCCGCAAAATCGTCGATCTTGTGCGCCAGGCAGGCGCGCGCGAGGTCCATATGAGAATAAGCTCCCCCCCGACTATCGCGCCCTGCTACTACGGAATTGACACGCCCACCTACAAGGAATTGATCGCCGCTAACAAGAGCATCGAGGAGATTAGAGACTTCATCGGCGCCGACAGCCTCGCTTACCTGTCCCTCGAGGGAATGAAAGCAGCAGTTTCCGGGGGACACGAGTTCTGCTCCGCCTGCTTTGACGAAAAATACCCGATCACCGTGGCTTCTGAACGCCGCCAAAAGGCGCTCTTCGAGATAAGCAAGCCGGCACTACAGCAGCAGTTGGAAAAAGAATAGGATGAATTGAGCCCGCGCACCTGCAGGGGGAAGGGATTCATGAAATACAGCGACAGTGGAGTGGACATCGACCGTTCGAACGAGGCCAAGAGGAGGATCAAAAGCCTGGTTCGCTCGACCTTTAACGAAGGCGTCGTCGGGGACATCGGCGCCTTCGGCGGAATGTATCGGCCCGATTTCCTCTCCCTTCAGAAACCGATCCTGGTCTCCAGCGTGGATGGCGTTGGAACCAAGCTGAAAGTGGCTTTTATGTCCGGCATCCATGACACTGTCGGCATTGACCTGGTTTCCCATTGCACCAACGATATTCTTGTGCAGGGTGCTTTTCCGCTTTTCTTCTTGGATTACATTGCCGCCGGCCGCCTTGAACCGCTGGTAATCGAACAGTTAGTAAAAGGGCTGGCCCAGGGCTGCCGCGAATCTCAATGCGTCCTTATCGGCGGAGAGACCGCTGAAATGCCCGATTTTTACAAGCCTGGGGAGTACGACCTGGCCGGCTTCATCGTCGGAATGGTGGATGAATCAAAGCTTCTCGGAAGCAGGAAGGTCGAACGCGGCGATGTCCTGATCGGCCTGCGTTCCTCCGGACTGCATACCAACGGGTATTCTCTGGCCAGGAAGATTTTCTTTGAAAAAGAGAAACTGTCGGTTAACTCGTATGTCGAATCCCTGGGAAAGACAGTCGCAGAAGAACTGCTGTTACCTCATCGGAATTATCTTCCTGTAGTCAAAGAGCTGGTTCAGTCAGACGACCTGCATGCCATGGCGCATATTACCGGCGGCGGCATCACGGAAAACCTTAATCGGGTGCTGCCCGACGACCAGGACGCGGCTGTTCAGCGCGGCACGTGGGACATTCTGCCTGTTTTTCGTTTTCTGAGGGAACGGGGGCAGGTCGAGGATGAGGAAATGTATCGCACGTTCAACATGGGGATCGGGCTCATCCTGGTGGTGGACAAGGAACGGCTGAGCCGTGTGGAGGACTATCTTCGAGCCCGCGGCGAGCAGTATTACCTGATTGGAGAGGTGGTCGCGGGGACGGGAAAGGTGCGCTACGTATGAAGAACATCGCTATCCTCTTGAGCGGGCGGGGTTCGAATTTCCTGGCTCTCTCCGATGCCATTGAGGCAGGGAAAATACCGGCCCGAATTGGGCTGGTGATTTCCAACCGGCCGGAGGCGGCCGGATTGCAGCACGCCCTTGACCGAGGCTACAAGGCGATCTGCATTCCCTCTAAGGGGATGGAACGGGAAGTCTACGACCAACTCGTGGTAAAAGAACTCCAGGCTGAAAACATCGATTTTATCTGCCTGGCGGGCTTCATGCGGCTTTTGAGCGATTGGTTCGTCCGCCAGTACCCTCAGCGAATTCTGAACATCCACCCTTCGCTTCTGCCAGCCTTTCCCGGCGTTCATGCTCAACGACAAGCTCTCTGCTGGGGCGCCAAGGTGACCGGCTGCACGGTCCATTTTGTTGATGAGCAACTCGACCACGGCCCGATTATCCTCCAGCACCCGGTTCCGGTACTTGATGACGACACCGAGGAGACCCTCTCAGCACGTATTCTTACCCACGAGCATGAGATCTATCCCGAAGCGTTGAAGATCGTCTGTGAGGGACGTTACCGGATCGAGGGGAGGCGAGTCCTCATCGATCCAGCGCCGGACCAACTCGCATCGCGTCAATTGACAATCCCGTAATTCAACGTTACCTTGGAGTTAACGGTCTTGCCCTAAGTCAAACTTCAAGGAGCAATTATGGGCATTCTCGCTTGGATCGCTTTCGGACTTGTGGTGGGAGTGATCGCGAAGCTGCTGATGCCAGGAAGAGATCCCGGCGGCTGTATCATCACAATCCTGATTGGAATCGCGGGTTCCCTGTTGGGCGGTTTTGTCGGGAGAGCGATTGGCCTCTACACCGAGGAAGTTTCCGGCGGCGGCTTCATCATGTCTATCTTGGGAGCAATCGTCCTGCTGTTGATTTATCGCTTCACCTTCGCTCCTAGAGAAACGCGGCTGGATTAGCCGTCACCGATTGCCCGCGGCTGGTCCAGAAACCGGACTGGCGTCTTCCAATTGAGTGCGGTGGAAGGTGTCCAGAAACAGCGCCTGAACCTGCTGAGTCGCGCCCGGCTCCGAACGGGCCAGACCCTGGGAGATCGCGTCCCGGCGGGCGAGGAGATCACTCATGGAATCCCGGACGTGACTGGGCATCGCCGAAAGCTGAGCCTGTCCCAGGTCTCTCACCTCGTCAAAGTAGCGCCCGGCGTATTCTGAGGCGAGACCGTAATTGCGTCGAGTCGTCTCGACATACATGAGCGCCGCCAGGTCTCTCAACCGGCACATCCGCACCTGAACTTGCAAGCTGTCACGATCCCGCTCCGCAACGCGCAGGCTGGCCCTGGTGTCTCCCCCCTGCCAATACCCGAGAAGGAGTCCGGAAAGGAAGGCTACAGCGATAAGAACTGCGACGATTAAAACGGATTTCCCTCTGGTCATCTGGTCTCCTAAGTGACGATATGGATTAACCTTCACTCTAACACTAATGCGCTTTCCGATTGTCGGCAAGCGGCGTGCTAATCTTGATTCATGTCTGACCATTCCAACGATTTTGCTGAGCAGATCGACCGTATGGCAGCCGGGTTCAGAGACGCACAGATACTTCTGACTGCCAACCGGCTGGAACTTTTTTCGCTCCTCGAAACCACGCCGCGGGCCAGCGTGCCGGAGATGGCCAGAGTGCTAGGGGCCAGCGAAAGAGGACTTCAGATTCTGTGCGACGCTCTGGTTGCTCTGCGATTGCTGCGCAAGACAAATGACCGGTATGAAAACAGCGAAGCCGCGCGTTACTGCCTCTTGCCATCATCTCCCGCTCCCAAGGGTGCGATCCTTTTGCACACCGCCAAGCTCTACGAGCGATGGGGTAAGTTGTACGACGCCGTTCTGAGCGGGCAACCGGTTCCTGATGAACAGATCGACCCGCGTCTGCGCTTCGACGAGGCCGGTTTTGCACGAGCCATGGCGGACTCCGCCCGAGCCATGGTTAAGGTGACGGCCGAGGCCCTTCCTCTTGCGGGCGTGGCTCGAGTGCTCGATGTCGGTGGAGGACCCGGACTCTATTCAATCGAGTTTTCGCGGCGCAATTCTGGACTGCGCTGCGTCATCATGGACAATAAGCCGACTCTTAAGATAGCGCTCGAGAACATCCGGGAGGCCGGCCTCGAAGATCGGGTCACTCCGCTGCCCGGAGATATTCTCCGAGACGACCCGGGCGGCCCTTATGACCTGGTCTTCGTTTCAAACCTCATCCATAGTTTCTCGGCCGACGATAACGCCCGACTCGTGAAAAAATGTGCCGGAGTTCTGAATTCCGGGGGCGCAATTTGCTTGAAAGACTTCTTCCTCGAAGCTGACAGAACCAGTCCAGTCTGGGCGGCGCTGTTTGCCGTAAATATGCTTGTCAGCACTGAAAGCGGGAGCTGTTACACCGTGGAAGAAGCATCCGGCTGGCTAGACGCCGCGGGCCTCACCCGGGCGCCTTTCCGCATGATCACTCCGCAGACCGGCCTGCTCATCGGCAGAAAATCGGACTAAATCGGAATCCGCGTTATCCGTGTGATCCGTTTTATCCGCGGGAATGAGTCCCCACGGATAGAACGGATCGCGCGGATTACGCGGATGTCTTATCAGCATGTTTTATTTGTTCTTCTCCAGCACGACGTACCCGAAGGGTGGGAGCTCGAACTCCTGGCGCGCCGGCTGACCGCGCAGCAGATCCGTAAACCCTGCTCCTGGCTGAACCTTGACCGCAACATCCGCGTGATTCAGCAGGAAGTAGAATTGCCGTTCCCCTTTGACCCGCCGTGTCACCTCCACTTCTTGAGGAACGCCGGTCAGAAGAGGTTTCAGCCCCAAGGCGCGCGCATATCGGCCCAGCAGATAACGCGCCGAATCCAGATTGAAAAACGATGCGTAGTAAACCGCCGTTCCCTTCCCGAACCGGTTCTCGGTGCACGCCGGGGTTCCCCGCAAGTAGTCATCGGTCCAGTTGGCAACCGCGTTAGCCGTCGTCAACTTCAACTTGTCGGCAAAGACATGAACCGGGACGCTCGCGCCGTCATCAAAGCGGATGGCATTTTTGCCTTTCGAGGGCGGCTGATAACACTGGAACTCGTCCCGCTC
>DAOTAI010000393.1:0-4894 GCA_035593865.1 Acidobacteriota bacterium | reverse complement strand
GAATATCAGTATTACCAGACGTTTGATCTCGAACCTTTTCTTCGCAGCGGCGCTGAAAACGCCTTTGGGCTCCTGTGCCACTGGTACGGGTCCGGACAGGGACGGCCCTACAGCAGCAAAGGGCTTCTTTTTCAGGCAATAATTGACTTCACGGACGGCGGCTCGCTGGCGGTAACGACAGACAGCTCATGGAAAGTCCTCGAAGGCGAATGGGTTGTGCCGGAGGGGAAAATCTCCCGAAAAAATTTTCGAAACGGGGAGGGAATACCAGCCGAGACAATCGACGGCAGGCGACACCCGACGGGGTGGAGTCTGCCCGGATATGATGATTCCGCGTGGGCAAGCGCCCGGGAAATCGGGAAGCACCCGACCGCGCCCTGGACGGGGCCGCTGATAGCTCAGGAAACCTCCATCGAGGAATACGAAATCCGACCGGTCAAGATCAATCGTTTGGGTCCAGGGCACGTCGTTGCGGACTTCGGGAAGGTCTACACCGGGATGCCGCTTATCGATTTCACGGACGGGCAACCTGGACAGGTGGTGACGATTAAAGCCGACTACCGAGTTCGTGCCGACGGGACGCTCGAGGGTTTTTCCCAGAATACGCGGATGGACTACCAGTACATACTCCGAGGCGGCCGAGAGGAGTTTCGGCCATACTGGTATCTGGGATTTCGCTACCTGGAAGTCGAAGACGCGCCCGCCGGATTTGACGGCTCGTCGATCCGCATGATTGTCCGGCACAACCAGGTTGATCGCGATGCGTCGTCTTTTGAATGCTCCAATCCAACGCTGAACCGGATCTGGGATCTCGTCAAGCGGTCTCTTCTGCTCGGCTCTCAAGAACAATTTGTGGATACCCCGACTCGCGAGCAGGGACAGTTCACTTACGATGCCTATCAGATCTCCATCGGCTCGATGAAGTGTTTTGGAGACCGCCTTCTCTCTCGCCAAGGTCTGCGGGAGTTCGCCCAGTCGCAAGCCAAGTTCCATCCCGATACCGGAAAAGTCAACGCGGTATACCCGAATGGCGACGGCAAGCGGGACATTCCCGACTGGACCCAGAGCTTCGCGTTCTGGGCTTGGGAGTACTACATGGAAACCGGCGACCGTGAATTGATGAAGGAGTTGTTTGAGTCGCTGGTCAAGGTCGCAGAGTATGTAAAAAGCACGGAGAACAAGACCACAGGTTTAGTCGATCTTGGGAATGATCCCGGCTATGCGGGCGGTATTACAGACTGGCCTGACCGCTATGGTTACGACATGACCACAACACAGCGGACAGTGATGAGCATCAACGCCTGGATCGTTTATACCAACCTGGCGCGACTGGCCGAGGAGCTGAATGCCGGTGCGGCCTTGGTGAACCGGTTCAAGAAATACGCGGAGGATATACGAACCGCGATCGAGAACCAGCTCTGGGATGATGCTCAGCAGGCTTATATCGACGGGCTTTATTCAGATGGGAGTAAAAGCAGTCATGCCTCGCAACAGGCAAACGCCATGATGCTGGCGCTCGGCCTGCCAGCTCCTGAAAGGCGCGCAGGAGCCATGGCGGCGGTTAAGCGCGCCGGCCACCAAACCGGGCCGATCCTGGCGCGCTACCTGATTCAAGCCTACGGCGATCACGACGAGGACGACGCCCTGATGGAATGGCTTCTTAACCCCGAGGGGAACAATTTTGCCTACATCCTAGCCGATGACGGAACCTTTACATATGAGCACTGGAGGGGCCGAAACAGCCGGTCCGACGGACGAGGCGCCAGCGAGTCACACGCCTACAGCGCCAATGCCGGCGTGGTCGCTATGCAGGAGTACATCCTTGGTGTGAAGATCACCAGGCCGGGGGCCGCTCGATTGCAGGTGCGGCCGCACACCGCGGGTCTTGCTTTTGCCCGTGGTCATATCCCGACTCAGTCGGGCCGCGTTTCTGTCTCCTGGCAATCAGGGCCACGATTCAGGATGGAATTGACTTTGTCGTGCAATGTCCAAGCCGACGTCTTTATTCCTAAA
This sequence comes from Acidobacteriota bacterium, assembly GCA_035593865.1. Taxonomy (GTDB): domain Bacteria; phylum Acidobacteriota; class UBA6911; order RPQK01; family RPQK01; genus RPQK01. The sequence continues at coordinate 2,881 of DAOTAI010000393.1, read as the reverse complement.
GGCGCCGGCAAGGACACCGAGGTGAAGGTTGACGGCAAAAGACGACCGGGCGAGGCTGCCGGGAATTACCTCTTGCTGCGCGATATTGGTTCCGGCCGGCACGTGTTCGAACGATAGCCACAGGCGAGGACAGAGCCGTGAATGGTACGGATCGCGTGAATGACGCCGATCCGTACCTCGGCCGTGGCGAAAACTCAATCTGATCCCTTTTCCCAGGCTTTCTCGAATTCGCCCACTTGCTCGGCGATCTTGCTTTTATCGCCGGTAATAACGAGCGTCATCTCCTGATCTCTCAGGTAAGTTTTGGCAATCCGACGCACATCCTCCGGTTTCACGCTATGAATCGCCTTGACATAGCCGGTCAGATAGTCGTCAGGCAGACCGTGCAGGTCCAGAAAGGCCAACTGACTGATGATCCCGCTTCGGCTGGAGTTCTGCAGCACGAACGTACCGGCGAGATAGTTCTGAATGCCGCGCAGTTCCTCTTCAGAAGGTGCTTCAGCCTGCAGTCGATCTATCTCGAAGATAATCTCTTTGAGAGCCGGACCAGTAACGTTCGTCGATACACTGGCGAACTGGGTCCAGTAAGCGTCTCGATAGCGGCTGGATACCGAACTGTAAGGGGAGTAGGTGTAACCTTTCTGCTCGCGGATGTTGCTCGTTATCCTTGAACCGAATGAACCTCCCAGGAGTGAGTTGGCAACCACCAGGGGGATATAATCGCGATGACCCGGCGCCACGACGGGCAACCCGAGGTACACGGTCGACTGCTCAGAGCCTGGCCGATCGATAATCTCGACCCTTCGCTTAGCCATTGGAGACGGAATTTTCCTGGCCGGCTCGGGGCCCTTGGCCCAGCCCTCGAAAGACTTCAGTATTGCCTGCTCCACGGCCGGCTTTTCGAACCGCCCGCAAACATATACCCGGGTCCTGCCTGCCCCGAAATTCCTGGCGTAGAAGTCCCGCACGTCCTTAATGGTGTATCCCTTCAGCATCTCCTCCGTCGGAAACAACCGCCCGTAAGGATGACCGGGATAAAGCAATTTCCGGAACAGTTCGAGTGTGACCGACTCCGGCGAAGCCTTGGTGATGCTCAATTCCCGCAACTTGGTTCCTTCTTTCAGGAGATCTCCCATCACGTCTGCCAGCCAGACCTGGTTGGCAGACTCGTCGATGTTGCCGGTTCGAACGATCACGCTGATAGCAACTTTCGGAAGCTGCCCATACGGGACCAGTGTGGCCGAAAGCCCGTTATCCAGCTCAAAAACCGACTTCTCGGGAAGCGTGAAGTCCTTCGGCGTGCCGCCCTCGGGCGGTGTCTGCTTTTGCCCGCGCACCGGCAGCGCCAAGCCGAGTCCTGCGACGAGGCAGGCTATTAAGATTCTCTCTCTCATAGACTCTCCTTTCCCGAGGAACCTTTGGGTTCAACAATGAGAATCGTTCGATTGGTTGGGCGCAAGTACTCTTCAGCCGTTTTCTGGAGCAACTCCGGAGTCAGCTTGCGGAACTCCTGTTCCAGCGTATTGATCCGGGCGGGATTGTCATCAAAGAGGGCCAGGCTCGCCAGCAAGTCAGCCCTGCCGAAGCCGAAAAATTCGGACATCGAGTCGTAGAGATTTGAGCGGAGCTTCACTAGGGCACGCTCAAATTCCGCCTGACTAATCGGCTTGGATCTCAAATCGTTTAATACCTGGTCGACCGCCGCTATGATCTGGTCCGGCTTGACGTTTTTGTCGTGAAACAGGTAAGCCGTCCATAGCATCGGGCCGTTGTAATTGAACATATTGCCGAGAAGGTTAATCCCGCCGTCGACGCTTCCGGTGTAACCCTTCGTTTTCACCAGGACCTGGTTCAGTCGGCTGTCATCGCCCTGCAGCAGGACCTGGTCGAAGAGTCCCATCGCATAGTATTCGGGCGTATTGCGAGGCGGCATATGATAGGCGAAGGCGAGCGCCGGCCGGGTGGCAAGCCGGTCTTCTTTGACCGATTTCTTTTCCTTTGTCTGACGTGGCTCATTGATATCCGGCGCAGGAGGCTTCTCCGCGGAAGGGATTCCTTCGAAGTACTTGCGAATCAAACCGAGGGCTTCGTCGCTTTCGAAGTCACCAACAACAACCAGCGCGGCGTTGTTGGGCGCGTAGTAAGTGCGGAAGAGACTCTTGACGTCATCCAGGGTGGCCGCATCAAGGTCCTCCAGATCGCCATAGAAGTTATGAGCGTTGTACCAATTCGTGTTGGCGATTTGAGGCATGTCCAACCACGGAAAGCCACCGTAAGGCTCGTTGAGAACATTGACTTTCACTTCGTTCTTGACGACCTCCTGCTGGTTGGTCAGGTTTTCCTGGGTAATGGCGAGGCCTTTCATCCGATCGGCTTCGGCCCACAGGGCAGTCTCGAGCTTGTGAGAAGGAAGGATCTCGAAATAGTTGGTGAAATCGAAACGCGTCGACCCGTTCAGAACTCCCCCGTTCTCCTGGACAAGCCGGATAAACTCCATTTTGCCCAGATTTTCAGAACCCTGGAACATCATGTGCTCAAACAGGTGAGCAAAGCCGGTCCGATTTCTCGGTTCTATTCGGAAACCGATGTTGTAGTACACGGCGACGACGACCGTTGGCGCCGTGTGATCCTCTGAAAGTACGACTTTAAGCCCGTTCGAAAGCTTGTGGTATTCGACCGGGATACTGAACTCGGCTGCGCGACCCTGCGCGGACAAGAGCCACAAGGTGGCGACAGTGACACCGAGCAAGCGACGAATGGTCATGGCACCTCCATTGACTTAAGTAACTTAATACTTTTGACGCTAATCAGCGATGATGGTTTTAACCCGGATTTCTCACACTGTTAATGAAAAAAGGGCCGCCTTTTGTGGTATAAATTC
>DAOTAI010000392.1:0-4894 GCA_035593865.1 Acidobacteriota bacterium | reverse complement strand
ATGCCGGTATGGACGAGGTGATTTACGAGATGTCCAGGAAGGGGTTGGGAATCACGAGTGTGGTCGACTCCGAGGAACGTCTGGTCGGTGTGATTTCAGATGGTGATCTGAGGCGGCTTCTTCAAAAGAACCGTGAGACAGTCCTTTCCCTGACGGCTGGGGAATGTTTGACCCCGAATCCGGTTACCATATGCGAGGACGAACTGGCCACCCGTGCACTTAACCTGCTCGAGCAGCGTAAGATTACTTCTCTAATGGTAACCGACAAGAACGGACAATTCGTCGGCGTGGTTCATCTCCACGATTTGTGGGGCACTGAAATGTTCTGAAGCAATCATATGTCTGAATCACGCGCTCTGGAACAGCGCCTCCAGAAAATCCGCCTTCTTCTTACTGATGTGGATGGTGTCCTCACCGATGGGAAGATCGCCAGATTGCCCGATGGGGATGAACTCAAGTTCTTCTCGATCTATGACGGACTCGCCGTGCGGCTGGCGCAGCGGCATGGCATTGAGGTCGGGTTCATGAGCGGCCGCGAAAGCCGCCAGGTTGCGCTTCGCGCTGCCGAGTTGGGAGTCAGGCTGCTGTTACAGGGAACGGCCAATAAACTCCAGGCGCTGGATGAAGTTTGTCGCCAGAGGAAGCTGAGTCTTGAGGAAGTGGGCTATATCGGTGACGATCTGCCGGACATCCGGGTTCTTCTGGCTACGGGCTTTTCGGCTGCCCCGGCCAACGCTGCGGATGCTGTCAAGCAGGTGGTCGGCTACGTGGCTCGAACGCGTGGTGGAGAAGGTGTCCTGCGCGAGATTGTTGAACTGATTCTGTGCGCCCAGGGCAAGTGGCCGCAGATCATCCAGGAATATCGCGAGGAGTGAAGCCGCGGGTTTTTCATCCAATGAGCCTGACTAGAGCAGTCTGGCGAGTGCATCGATCCCGAAGTGGAAGGTCCGGGCGGGAGTCAGGAGGCTTACGACGATAAAGGCCTCATCCTCGAAATCGTAGAAGTATCCTGGATGGACCAATATCCCGTGCTCTTCGAGCAGTTCCATTACCCACTGTTCTTCAGTCTTAACTCGGGGAAGTCGCACCACGGCATTCCATCCCGCTGCTGCCGGAAGAACCTCGCCGGCTGTGTCTTTGAGAGCCGCGCGTAAAGCAGCGAGATTTTCGGCGAGCCGGACGCAAATCTCCTGCTGAATTTGCGCGCGAGAGGCAAGAAGATCCGGGAGGGCATGTTGAATCGGGGTGCCGACTGACAAATAGGTGTCGGCGACGATCTCGAGCCTTTCGAGTGCCTGTTCGCGAAATTCCGTCGGGCCGACCACCACGATCCAGGCGAGCTTTAACTGCGGCAGCGCGACGGTTTTCGAGAGGCCGTTCAAGACGAAGGCGGCGACGTCGGGATCTGACAAGGGGTCACGGATGAAATCCCGGTGATCAAGCGGATAATCATGAAACACCTCGTCCCAGATAAAGGGGATTCTGCGGGCCGACAAAAAGTCAGCCAGCCATTTCCAATCGTCGCTTTCCAGGACCGAACCGGTGGGGTTGTTGGGCGAAACGAACACAACCGCCCTCGTCTTGTCGCTGACCGAAGCTTCGAAAGCGGGGCGATCGAGGCGCCAGGCGCCCTCGTAGACCAGTGGGAATTGAACGGTACGAACGTCGTTAAGTCGAGCCAGGAAATCGAAGAGTGGGTAGCTGGGGCGGGGAATCAGGATCTCGTCCCCCGGATCCGCAAGCAGCTTGAACAGAAAGGAGTAGGCTTCACTGGTACTCGCTGTAAGCACTACCTGACACGGATCCACGATTTGGCCCCGGTCTCGGTAGTAAGCCGCAACCGCCTCCCGCCCGGCTGCGAGCCCGAAGGGAGCGGGCTCGTAAAGCAGGCCGCGAGGGTCGGTCAGTGCTTTCAGGATCCGTGCCCGGTCATAATGAAAACCTGCGACCGTGGGGTTCGATTCGGTCAGGTCTAAAATCGGCAAGCCCTTTTGGCGTCGGGCTTCAATAGCTAGCGTGAGGGGGTTTTTGGTGACAGTGAAGGATGTGCGCTCGGAAAACACGCGAACATTTTACACGTGGCGCTTGGGACTAGAACGCTGGCTTTCCGGAGCTCGTTGAGCAATTTTGCCTGCCTTTTTATGCATCCTGAGTTTCTCCACTGTCAGCGAGGCGTGTGTGTCAGTGTGTCAAGATTTCCTCAGCTTGGTGAGGTTCGCGGCTCGCTCGAAGGCTTACACGGACCGCTTTTCTCGCGTTGCCTCCTCGGCCGACCGCCAGAAAGATCCCGTTAAGCAGAGTTTTGGCGAGCCATACGGCAAAACCCGCGTAAGCGATTAAGAACAGCATCCAGAAAAGCAGTTCTGACATTTACTAAGACTCCTTTCGAATACATGTTTGTATTAAGCACTGCCCGTGCCAAACGCAGATCCACCGGCGACGGAGAGAGTGCGGCGTCAGGAAATGGGGAGGAGGGAAAATTTACCTGCCCCTTTTCCTACATGACAAACAGACAAGTGCCGATAGGCGCGGCTTTCTTTGACAGGCAAACTTATCGTAATCACGAGATCGTCCGATGTTGTGGGTCATTTCAGCTGTGCTGCTCATCCTCTGGCTGCTCGGCCTGATAGGGGATTACAGGCTGGGTGGTCTCATTCACATACTGCTTGTGCTGGCGGTAATCGTCTTGGTGCTCAGGCTCGTACAAGGGCGCTCCGTCATCTAGACCGACTCTGAGAGGTTTATGCAATTCATGGTTGATGAGAAGGCGGTGGATTCTCGTCTGCCCAAGCGTCTGTTTATCACCACTGATTCTATCGGCGACACGTGGCTGTATTCAGCAGCCCTGGCACGGAGTCTCGGTCAGCGCGGAACAGGGGTTGCCCTGGTGACATTCGGTCCGGCATTGTCGGATGCGGAAAAAGGATGGGTCGAACGAACGCGCGGGATCGAGCTGTTCGAAAGCGGGTTCCCGCTGGAATGGACATGGCGGTACTGGTCGGAACAAGAGCAAGCGGGGAACTGGTTGCTTCGTCTCGCGAGCAGATTTCGCCCGGATCTTGTGCACTTGAATGGACTGGCGTTTGCAGGCCTGGAATTGGAATGGCCGGTTCTGGTTGCGGTACATCGCTCGCAGGAGGCCCGGTGGCTCGATGTAGAAAGGCGGCCCCTGCCAAAACCATGGGAGTTTTACCGGGATCGGGTGGCGGAGGGCTTGCGGTCCGCCGCAGTCGTCATCGCTCCGACCCACGCGGCCCTGGCTTCTTTGCGAGCCCGCTACGGGCATTTCAGGTCCGGCCGGGTAATTCCTTTCGGATGGCACCCTTCCAAGCAGTCGAAAGAAGACAAGAAGGGTTTTATTGTGGCGGCCCAGCAATTGTGGGACGAGAGTTTCAACCTGCAGGCACTTGAACGGTGTGCCCCGTATCTGGGCTGGCCTATCTTCTGTATCGGCGAACGACTTGATTCCGCAGGTGAAAGAGCCAGGGTACAGGCCAGGAACATCTGCTGTCTGGGCGCGTTGGGCGAAGAAGAATTGGAGGAATGGTTGCAGCAGTCTTCCATTTATGTGGCCCCCGGTCGTTTTCCCGACGGCCAGATCTCTATCCTGCGGGCCGCCTTTGCGGGTTGCGCGATGGTCTTAGGTAACCACCCGGATTTGAAGGAAATCTGGAGTGAGGCTGCGGTTTTCGTGCCTCCCGAGGAGCCCGAGCCGATTCGCCTTGCTCTTGAGCGTTTGATTCAAGACGCGCATTGGCGCTCGGCCTTGGCCGAAAAGGCTCGTCAACGCGCTCACGAGTTGTCATTCTCAGCTATGACCGGTAAGTACTGCGTCGCTTACAACGACGTTTTGCACCCCGGAGTCCGAAGTCCGAATGTCCTTTCCGGCGCCATTGGCGCTTAAACGTAAATTCTAGATTTAGGAGCATTGTCTATGAAGATGGAAAACCTGGAAAATCTTTATCTCCACACTTTGCAGGATCTGCATAGCGCCGAGCAGCAGTTAATCGAGAACCTTCCCAAAATGGCCAACGCTGCCTCGTCGCAAGAACTGAAGCGGGCGTTCAACGAGCATTTGGAAGAGACGAAACGTCAACTTCAGAGAGTAGAGGGTCTGTTTAAAGACTTGGGCGAGAAGCCGGGAAACACCAAATGCAAGGGAATGGAAGGAATCATTCGCGAAGGCGAAGAGTTACTGAAGGAGAAGGGGACTGAGAAAGCGGTATTAGATGCCGCCCTGATTTGTGCCGCACAAAAGGCGGAGCATTATGAAATCGCAACCTATGGAACAGCCCGCACCTTCGCGCACGAGCTGGGACATGACGAAGCCGCCAAGACTCTTGATCAGATCCTGACCGAGGAATCAAAGACCAACGAGAAGTTAACCAAGATCGCTGAGAACACAGTGAATCGACAGGCGGCAAAGGTGTAGAGAAGCAGGAGGGAAGCGACCGGGGTTCTTTTAGAGGGAAGGCGGGGGCGGTTTGGATTCCCAGCCAGCCCCGTTTCTCAAAGGACTCAAACGACGCAAAGGACTTAAAGGACCCAAAAGGACAATAAGAACACAAAGAACAAAAAGGGCTCCACGGACGAGCAACTTCACCTGTCCTTTACGTCTTTTGTGTCTTTTGTGTCCTTTGGGTCCTTTCCGTCTTTTCGCCTTTTCGCTCACTGCTTAAGAAGTAAAACCTTTCGCCAGCCGGACAGCTTCATCGAAAACCCTTCCATCCGCTTCGCCATTGCGGATCCAGTTGCGCCCTGCCTCCTTCCGGATATATCCTCGCCGGAGGAGGCATCCCGGTATGATTCATCGACTTGCTGAAGTCATGCTCGTCACCGCGCTCTGCGGGATTCCGGCGCTGGCACAGGAAGGTTCTGCGGACCTCGTTGTCCT
>DAOTAI010000391.1:0-4900 GCA_035593865.1 Acidobacteriota bacterium | reverse complement strand
GGTATTGCGTTGGCCGAGGCGCACCATGAGCTGGCCTCGTTAGCCCGTTTGCTCGAGGACGAAGGCAAGCGCGTGAGGTTCGCAGTTCATCCGGTTGCAGGAAGAATGCCGGGCCATATGCATGTCCTGCTGGCGGAAGCCGAAGTTCCCTACACCCAGCTGTCCGATATGGAAGACATAAATGGGGACTTTCCGGACACGGATCTGGTGGTCGTGGCGGGTGCCTGCGACGTGGTGAACCCGGCGGCTAGCCAGCTGGAAGGAACACCCATCTCAGGCATGCCCATCCTCGAAGCACATCGAGCCCGAAAAATCCTGGTATTCAACCTAGACAGCCGTCCGGGATATTCGGGCGTACCAAACCTGCTCTACGAGCAGCCGAATGCGATACTGCTGTGGGGTGACGCCAAGGAAAACTTGCAGGCGCTCATCAACCGGCTTACCGAACCGGATGTCCTGTCAGCACATGACGGCGTGAACTAGAGGAACTTCAGTATTGGGGAGTCTTTCTCCATGTGGTTCATTTTTCCCCAGTCTGGAATCCGGGCGTGTTCCAAAGATCCTCTTCGCCGGACGGAGTATTTCATATGATCTCGTGGTAAATCAAGGCGAAAACCGGATTCAGCCCGCCGGGATGGTGTTCGGCACGGATTTTGCTCGGCTATCAGCAGCGGAATTAACCGATTAACACATGCTTTCCGACATGGAGCGAAAGGAGTGTGAAGATGGGTCGTATGCAGGCAACCGCACGGGTCAAGTGCCCGATTTGTGGGGAGCGAGCCTTTGACGTGTTCCCAGGATCGGAGTGCTTTTGCGAATGCGGGGCTGCGTTCCGTATCGTCCTGACCGGCCGTTCTTACCAGGTAAAACTGGCGCGTGACCCGGTGAGCTGGAACCGGGGCAAGGAAACAGGTGTACGCCGGCCAGGGAACTGAAACTCCTTCCTGTGTGGGCGGGGCGAACTTTTTGATTCCCGACCTCGTCCAGCCTGGCCCGATCTTTTGCCTAACCCCCGGGGACCGGGCCAGGCTCAGTGATTATCCGTATCGCTTCGCCCGTTTCATGCAACTACACGATTTGAATTTTGAAAACAGGAGACATATGACAATACGGGAAAAGAAAATCTATGTGACCGAAGAAGATGCTGCGGGACTGCGAAGAACGATTGAGGCCCGGCGGGATTCGATGAGCGCTGACGCGGCCAATCTTGAAATGCTCGAAGAAGAGCTGGATCGCGCTGAAATTGTCCCTGCCGACAATCTGCCGCCCGACGTGGTAACCATGCAATCCCGTGTCCGGTTGACGGACCTCGATTCGGGAAAAGCGTTGACCTACCAGCTGGTGTTTCCGAATCAGGCAGATATCCGGAAAGGTCGGTTGTCGGTCCTGGCGCCAATCGGAACCGCGCTGCTCGGCTATCGTGTCGGCGATATAATCGAGTGGTCAACTCCCGGGGGAGAGCGCCGGCTCAAGGTTGAAGCGATCATAGAGCGGGCCGAGGCAAACGGGAAGGCGTGAGCATGGCCAAAGCCGGACAGTCCCGCGCCGCCTGGAGTCCCGGGCGGGAATAATGTGCATGGAGAAGCGCCGCACTCTTGACAAGAACGCTTCGGTTGAAGCGTTTCATCGCGACTTGATTGAGCAACCTTGGGAGTTTCTTCGCACGGCGGTAGGCCTTGCACAGCGAGACTTGCCTTTCGGAGACTTTCTCCAGTCGATTTGTCCGGCTTTGTCGGATCGAAGCGGTTGCAAGCATACGGTAATCTGGACAAAAGACCACGGAAAAGAGGTCGGCTGCGCCTGCACGGTTGGGGCATCGGGAGAAGTCGAGCCGGTTCTGATGTATGGAACCGACTTGTCCGCTCCGAGAGGGAAAGACCTGCTGGAATGGTACAAAGAGTTAAAGAAAGCCGGAGGTGCGACGCCCTGGGCGTCTTTAATCGGAACAGACGCCCTGTTGATCAATCCGGGTCTGGTCAGCGACGAAACACTGCCTTGGCAGCTTGAAAAGCTGCGTGACTGCGGCTTGCTGATCCTCCTGCCCTTTGGGGCCGATGCGGGGGGCGGGTTAGTTGTTTTGGGAAGCCGGCGACCTGATCGTCCCGATTCGTTCACCCTTTCTCGCTTGGAATTGCTGGTCGAAAGCTTCGGTATCGCTCTCGAGATTAAAAGGACTCAGCTGGCGCTGGCCGAGAGAATCAAGGAACTGACTTGCCTCTACAAGATGGCTCTCCTGGCAGAGGAACCGGGGACCAGCATAGACGAACTTCTCCAGGGCGTGGCAGATTTACTCCCCGATGCCTGTCTTTATCCTCGAGAAGCCTCCGCGCGGATTGAACTGGATGGCCTACGGTATGAGCATGGTTCCCAGGAGATCGTAGGAGAGCCGCTCGAAGCGGAGATCACCGTTCTTGGCGCCTCTCGCGGCACGGTCCGGCTGGCTTACGGCCAGCGCAAGCCACAGTTGGATTACGGACCTTTCCTCGCGGAGGAGAAAAACCTGCTCGAAACCGTGGCCCGGGAAATCGCCCTTTTGGTGGAAAGAAAGCAAAGAGAAGCCGAGAATCGTGCCTTGGAAGAACAGCTGCGTCATGCCGATCGTCTGGCGACCATTGGAGAATTGGCGGCCGGAGTTGCGCACGAGCTGAACGAGCCGCTCGCCAACATCCTGGGCTTTGCCCAACTGGCCGAGAAGACCCCGCGGTTACCGAGGCAAGCTCGCGAGGATCTCGGCAAAATCGTTCAAGCGGCGCTCCACGCGCGCGGGTTGACGCAGCAATTGCTTCTGTTCGCACGGCGAATGCCACAAAATCGTGCGCGAATCGATCTGAATTCGGTGGTGGCCGAGGCCCTCAGCCTGCTCGAACCCCTCTTCGCAAAAGGACAGATTGAACTGAGGACGCCGTTGTCGCCACATCCAGTTTGGATAAACGCCGATATCAGTCAGATTCGCCAGGTGGTTGTCAACCTAACGGTTAACGCCGTCCAGGCTATGCCGAATGGCGGACGCTTGGAAATTCGCACTTCTACTGAGCCGGAACAGGGAACGGCCATCCTGCTCATGGAGGACACTGGTGTCGGGATGAGCGAGGCAACGCTCGGCAAGATATTTTTGCCCTTTTTCACCACCAAGGAAGCTGGCCGGGGGACCGGTCTCGGCCTGGCTGTGGTCCACGGAATTGTCACCTCGCATGGCGGCCGAATCGAGGTGCGCAGTAAGGAGAACGTTGGGACCTGCTTTAGCGTTTTTCTTCCCCTGGCCAAGAACGAAGCGGAATGACGAAGTCGTTACAGAAAGATACAAACAAGTCATCAATTCTGGTGGTAGATGACACCCCGGCAACCGTCGAGTTACTGGAACGGAATCTGCGCACCCGCGGATACCGTGTGCACACTGCTTTGAACGTTCATCAGGCCATCAGGATCCTGAAGGCAGCGCCGATCGACCTGGTGATCACCGACTTGCGAATGCCTGGAGAAAGCGGGCTGGATCTGGTCCGCTTTGTCCGCGAAAACCTCGAAGACACGGAAGTGATGATCATAACCGGGTACGCAACCGTTCAAGGTGCTGTCGAGGCTATGAAGACCGGCGCAGAAGAATATGTCGTCAAGCCGTTCACGGACGAGGAGCTGTTTTCGGCCGTGAGACGCGCGTTAAACAAGCTGGCTGACCGGCGGGCATTGCAGGGAAAGAAATCAGTTCCAGTGAACGCTCCGCCGGGCCTGATCGGTCAATCGGACGCCATGATCCAGGTCTTCCGGGCAATTGAAAAAGCCGCCAGCTCAAACGCGACAGTCCTGATCTCCGGCGAAAGCGGAACAGGGAAGGAGGTTGTTGCCCGGGCGATTCACTACGCGAGTCCCCGCAGATCAGGGCCGTTTGTTCCAGTTGCCTGCGCCGCCATCCCAGAAGGCCTGCTGGAAAGCGAGCTTTTTGGGCACGTCAAGGGCGCCTTTACCGGCGCCTTCCAGAGCCGGATCGGCTTTTTTCAGGCAGCCGAGAACGGCACGATCTTCCTGGATGAGATCAGCGAGACGACGGCCGGGACCCAAACCAAGCTGCTACGGGTCCTCCAGGACCGGGAAATATACCTGGTCGGGTCCTCCCGGCCTCGGAAAATTGACGTGCGGGTGATTGCCGCGACCAATAAGAACTTGCGTGAGCAGGTGGCAAAAGGCGCCTTTCGCGAGGACCTCTTCTATCGCATCAATGTTATTGCCATTCACCTGCCTCCCTTACGAGAACGTGGAAGCGATGTCCTGCTGCTGATTGATCACTTTGTCGAGAAGTACGGGCGGGAATTCGGGCGGCCGCGACTCAGATTCTCCGACCGGGCACTGGGAGTGCTGCGTCACTATTCATGGCCGGGAAACGTCAGGGAGCTTCAGAACCTGGTGCAACGACTCGTTGTAATGACCGAGCATGACTTGATTGACGTGCCCGATCTGCCCGGGAGCATGCGGTTTTCGACAACCGGAAGCGCCGCTGGCCCTTTGCGGAGCCTTGCCGAAGTAGAAGCCGAACACGTACGGACCGTGCTGGCGACAGTCGGGGGAAACCGGTCCGAGGCGGCTCGTGTCCTGGGAATTGACCGCAAGACCCTGCGTGAGAAGCTGAAGAAGCACCAGATACCGGGGTGAAGAGAACCCCGGGGGCCACCTTTCGGGGCACCTCTGTTTACAAAAGACGTTGTCGATTTTTGGCCTAAGTCGAGAGCCAAATTGCAAAAATCTTGCTGATTCAGGATCTTGACGTCGAAGGCGTTGCGGACGTGCCTGACCCTTTCAGGCATTAAGCGCTAAAATAAGGAGCTAATTGCAAGTTTTCGCTGATTCTTGGAGTCGGCTGTGACTGGCCATTTGAAATTCCCCAGTTTTTGGCCAACAATTTTCCCCAGTT
>DAOTAI010000390.1:0-4915 GCA_035593865.1 Acidobacteriota bacterium | reverse complement strand
GTGTGAGGATCAGCGACAGCATTGACAGTGCATAGAAGTCGGAGGTGCCGTATTCAGGCATGTGAAATCCGAGCATAATTGCGGGGAGTACGGCTAGAGCATCTCGGTGGACTTCCCGTTTCTCCTGATCTTGGATCCGTTCTGAAAGATCCGGTTCAACGGGCGCTGTTCGATCAGGGATTGGCGAGAAATAGTGCTCAATCCGGGAAAGCGCCTCATCCTCATGAATGTCACCGGCAACGACCAGCACGGCGTTGCCAGGCCCATAGAACCGTTGGTAGAAATCAAGAGCTTGATCCAGAGTGAGCTGGCGGAGGTCCTCGTCCTCGCCAATAATCGGGTGGCCATAGGCCCAGTTGGAATAGGCCAGTTCGTCAAAACGCAAATGTGCTCGGCCGTATGGGCGGTTATCGTAGCTCTGCTTCTTCTCTTCAATAACTGTCTGGCGCTGGTTTTCGAAGTTCTCCGGCGTGATGCGCACGGAACGCATCCGATCGGCTTCCAGCCAAAGGGCAAGGTCGAGGTAATTCGAGGGTACGGTCGAGTAATAATTGGTCCTGTCCTTACTGGTCGAGGCATTCCAGGACCCGCCCGCTGCATCCAGAAGGCGACCATGCTCGTTCTTGGCAACGTTTTCTGATCCCTCGAACATCAGGTGCTCAAAGAGGTGCGCAAGACCGGATCGACCGCGTTGTTCATAACTGGAACCTACTCGGTAATGAAGACTCACGTGCACTAGCGGAACCCGATTGTCACGGTAGAGGATCACACGCAAGCCATTCGGCAGCTTATGCTCGGTAAATTCAATGTTCATCTGGTTTTTCAGGCAGCGACGATCCCGCCGATGAACTCACCTGGACTTCGCCAGGTCGAACTCAAAAAACATGAGCGGTTCGTCTTGGGTGATGTTATGAACACGAGGGATAAAAAGACGGGTCCCCTCAAGCTCACTATTAGTGGGTATCGGGAAGAAGACAACACCGTAATCGGAATCGTGCGGCGCGATTAATTTCTCCCCAAAGTACTTGTGTTCGAAGTCCATCACCATGTCCTTGTTGCCAACCTGCTTAATCAGGATGTCTTTACGAGTGGAATAAGTGCCTAGCGGTTTCTTCAAGGTGAGACGCAGGAGAACCTCATCATACGGAATGCCGGGAATTTGAGCGCCCGAGGAGTCGATCAACAGGATATCTTCGGCATGAATACGAATTGCGAAATCGTTATTGTTCTCCACTACTACAACAACCGGCATAATCAGCCGTTCAAGCATTTTCTTGGTGTCGAAAAGTTCCCTGACACCTTCTTCCGTCAGGCGAGGATCGGCCGCGATCACGATGTTCTGAAAATCCTGCCAGGCTGCGTACTCTTTAGCCGGCTTCGGCTTGAACTCCCGGATTTTGTAGGCGGCAACGTGAGGCGTGCAAAGGCAAACCACAAGCACCGCAATAACCGCAACTCGCTTCATCAAGAGCAATGATATCGAATGAAAACAAAGGGCTGCAACATCTTGGCCCACCTCAGGCAGCTGCTTGATCCGCGTAATCCGCGCCACCTGTGCCATCCGCGGGTACTCACTAGTGAGGCAACAGCGATGCCCCGAGCATGGCCTCGGCCTCGCCGCCAGAGCTGTTCGATGATAACGTCCCTGTTGCGTGGTGTAACCGTTATGAGCATGACATCGTTGCGGGACTTGACGCGTTTCACAAACCCGGTCCCATGTTGGCTGATAGTGGCGATCAGCGGGACGTGCGAGTCGAGTAATTCCCACATTGCGGTTTTGATCTTCTCCGACAGGATCTCCATCTTGCCGATCTCATCAATGAAAACGAGCCGAGCATTCTTGCGTTCGGGTACCAGGTGCGGCAGCACAAGCGTTTCCAGAACTTCGGGCTTTACTCCGTATCGGCCGACGTGCAGACGCGGATCCGTGTGGTAGTCTTTGTGGGCAAAAACGGCGCTGCTGCCGTTCAGGGTGACGGCCCGAAAACCGACTCGCTCCCCACGATCCCGTATCTCTTCGGTGTAAAAACCTGTTATCGGGTACTTGCGAGATCGCTCAATCAATTTCACCAGAAGGGTAGTTTTCCCCACTCCGGGGGTTCCTGTGAGAAGAAGATTCCTGGATTGATTCATTTAAGTGTAACGGACTCGCCTCTAGAGGCACGGGCCTCGATCTTGTAGACCTCCAGCAAGGTCATTCCGAGCGCCACGATAATTGGTCCGAAAACCATCCCCAGAACACCGAAATAAGTGATGCCGCCCATGATGGAGAAAAACACGATCATGGTGTGCATGCGGACCCGCCCTTCAATTAGAGCCGGCCTTAGAACATTATCCAGAGAGCCGACCACAAGCGACTGAAGAACGATCATCAAGATTCCTTTGACGATGCTCCCGGTCAACAGCAAGTAGGCGGCCCAAGGAACCCAGATCAAGGCGGCGCCGACCACGGGAACCAGGGAGAAGAAGGCGCTCATTGTCCCCCAAAACAAAGCGTTCGATATCCCCAAAGACCAGTAAATAATGCCGGCCGCCGTTCCCTGTGCCAGGGCCGTTAACAGGCTTCCAATTATGGTGGCGCGAGCCACTTCGCGAAAGGTGGACGAAAGCAGATCCGTGTAGCGCTTGGAAACTGGCGACAAGGAAGCCAGCTCGTTTCTGAACAGGGGGCCGTCTCGGAACAAAAAGAACATCGTCACAATCATGATGACGAAGTTGAAAATGAGACTAAACAGCCCGCTGACAATCGAGGTCGTGTGAGCAAGAAGAAAGACGCTTGCCTGTCTCAGCACCCCGGCAATACTGCCGACAATATCCATTTGGTTCAGATCGACAACACCGTTCAACCAAGCGAGAGGCCTTTGGAGAAAAGGAATATCTTCCAGTGTGGTAATTCCCTTAAAGTCGCCTCGGGCCGCCATCGCCTCGAACTGGCTGTAAATCTGGCTCACCTGTTGAGCAAGCAACACCAGTAGAATGACGAACGGTATGACAATGACAAGCGTCAAGCAAAGACAGGCGATTAAAGCAGCCCAGCCTCGCCTCCCCTTCATCTGCTGCACTAACACTTCAAATTGCGGATAGAAAAGGGAGCTGAGCACGAGTGCAACCGCGATGGCCGCGAGAAAAGGACGGAAAATCTGATAGACAAAATAAAGCACTATCAGAGCGGCGAGCAAGAGCACCATCCGGGCGCGTGACTCCTGCGAGATCATAGACGAAGGATAGATCAGTCAGTTATCGATTGCCAAATTGGATCTTGTTGTCTCTCTTGAGGGTGGGACTATTGCTCGCGTTGATCGTCCGGGGGGCGACCGTCGGGCGAACCTCCGTGATCACTTTGACGGCGCTCCCGCATAGCCTTCTGGAACTGTTCAAACTGCTCGGGTCGCAGCACCTCCTTCAGACGCTTGTGGATCCGTTTTCTCACTTCCTTGAATGCCGCGTGGGACTCCTGGCGAGCGTCCGAAAAGATCTGGTCGACCTGTGCCTGCTGCTGACTGTCCAATCCCAGATCTTTGGCAAGACGCTCCATGGCTTCTTTGTGCGACAGCCGAGGACGGCCTTCCCGTCGCGCAGAGACAGGCTGGGAGGAGTCAACGGGAATCAGGAGATACGCCAAGGTACCACCTGAGAGCACCCCGAGCAGGAATACTGTCAACACCCAGAGTACAGCCTTGTTGCGGTTCGTCATCGGTTCGGTCCTTCATCGAGTTCGGCGATCATATTCTCGACCGATACTTCGGGAAAGGCAGATTCCTCCAGTACTACGGCAGGATTGCCGCTCGTCACCGTCTGGCCGTTTGGCTCCTGGCTGATACTGTGAATCAACACACTTGTGACGACGATCAACAGCGTCAGTAGCGGGGCCAGATGCGCCGCAGTCCGCTGGAAATAGTAAACCAGGGAGGGTCGGGCCTCAGAAATCAGATTCTGAACGCGGGACGCGAAGAAGAAGGGAGCCTCAATCCGCGGAAGCCGCGAAAGCTGAACGACGAGTAAACGGTATATTTCCGCTTGGCGCTGGCATTCGTCGCAAACCTCCAGATGTTTCCGGTCCAACTCCGCCTCGGATTCAACCTCCCAAAACCGGATATGGTTGCCGTTCACGGTCTCTCTCCTTGCCTGTTTCCCAGGATTCTGTCGAGCTGGGCCAACAGCTTCTTCTTAACACGACTGATTCGGATCCGGGCTGCGGTAACCGAAGTGTTAAGCGCCTGACTGACTTCGGCATAACTCAGTCCCTCGATCTCTCTCAGTACAAAAGCCATTCTATCCTTCTCCGGCAGTCCGTCCATCATTTTCTGCAACAAACGCAGACTTTCGTCTTCTTCGCTCTCGGTCAGTGACGCGCCCTGCCGGTTCTCATCGAAATAACGCCGGATTCTTTCTTCTTCTTCCTCGCCTAAGTCAGCAAAAGTCTTGACCCGTCGGTGGCGACTCTTCCGTGCCTCGTCAAGGCATTGATTTGCCGTGATGCGGTATATCCACGCTTGCAGCGGCCTGCTTTGATCAAAGCGATCAAGGGAACGGTAGAGTTTGAGAAATACCTCCTGCGCCACGTCCTCGACATCTCCCCTACTGCCAAGGTAATGGTAGATGGCGTTGAAAACAAACTGCTGGTAACGCCTGACAATCTCGCCAAAGGCATCTGCATCTCCGTCCAGAGTGGCAGCCACCAACTCCGCATCAGTCCGGGCCATCCCCTTGAGTATATTACGGCCGGGCAGCGGGGCTGTTTCATTTTCTCCGGCACGCGACATGCATGCCACGCAAAGGAGAGGTATCAGCAGGAGACAGTTTCGGAAACGGGGGTGAACCGGACGTTCGGCCTTTTCGACGAAAAAGCATCATGGCTATAGTAGAATGCTTAAATTTCGTAACTCGAAGGAAGGTTAAGGATGCCTAGGTACCT
>DAOTAI010000389.1:0-4936 GCA_035593865.1 Acidobacteriota bacterium | reverse complement strand
GCCGGACTCGCTCACGAAATCAAGAATCCGCTGGCGGGAATACAGGGTGCAATCGAGGTCATAAAGGATCGTACTTCCGGGGAAATGGAAAACGGGATTCTCTCGGAGGTCCTCTGTGAGGTCGGCCGCATCGACAAGATCGTCAGGGATCTGTTGAACTACGCTAAGCCCAAGACACCCGAGTTGAAGCCATTGCGTCTTGAACCCCTGGTCCGCCACGTGATCGGGCTTTTGAACGAATCCGGTGGCAGGGATGTGCGATTCATTGTCACTGGAAAGGCTTCAGCCAGAGAGGCGGAAGTACAGGGGGATGGCAATTACCTTGAACAGGTTTTCATGAACCTGTTGCTGAATTCGCTGGAGGCGATGAACCAGCGGGGAACCATTCGGCTGACTTTTACCGCAGATGAGGACACCGTACAAGTGCGGATTCAAGACAGCGGCCCGGGTGTGCCGATCGGTGTCCAGGAGAAGATTTTTGACCCGTTTTTCACAACCAAACAGACAGGAACCGGGCTCGGCCTCTCGATCTGCCAGCGTATCATGCATGAGCATGGCGGATCGTTGACCTTTGACCCGGATGTCAAGAAGGGGGCGGCATTCGTCATGAAACTGCCGCGGTATCACGCGCAATGAGAACACGGACTGTATTGGTTGTCGATGATGAAAACCTGGTGAGATGGTCGCTTCGGCAGAAACTGGAATCGGCTGGTTACCAGGTGCTGGAGGCGGAGAATGCGGCCAAGGCCATGACCCTGTTTCAGGAGAACGGGCCCGATTTGGTGACGCTCGACATTCGACTGCCGGATGCCAACGGTTTGAAGGTTCTCCTGGATATGAAACGCCAGGCGCCGTCGGTCCCGATCATCATGATCACCGCTTATGGCGCTGTCGATGATGCCGTCAAGGCTCTCCAGATCGGCGCCTATGATTTCCTTGAAAAGCCGATCAACTTCGAACGACTTCTTCACTCTCTCGAGAACGCCCTTGAGACCAGCGTGTTGCGCACGGAAGTGGAGCGAAGCAAGAAGGAACAGGCGGATACCTGGTCGATTGATAACATCATCGGCAATTCGGAAGCTATCCGAGAGGTTAAGGAACTGGTCAAGAAGGTTGCTGACAGTGAGGCCAATACTATCCTGATCCAGGGCGAGAGCGGCACCGGGAAGGACATGGTGGCGAAAGCGCTTCACTACCAGAGCCGGAGAGCGCGGCACCCACTGATGGTCTTGAACTGCGCGGCCATACCTGAGCAGTTACTCGAAACCGAACTGTTTGGTCACGAGCGGGGTGCTTTTACCGACGCTAAAACCATGAAGAAAGGCCTGTTCGAACTCGCCGACGGGGGGACAGTCTTCTTCGATGAAATTAGCGAGATGTATCTGAACTTGCAAGCCAAGCTGCTTCGGGTACTCGAGGATCAGACCTTTCGTCGGATCGGGGGAGTCAGGGATATCAGGACTGACGTTCGAGTGGTGTGCGCCAGCAACAAAGATCTCGAAAAGATGGTTCGCGAAGGGAAGTTCCGGGAAGATCTGTTCTACCGTTTGTCGGTCATTCCAATTGTTCTCCCTCCGCTGCGCGAGCGAAAAGAAGATATCCCTGTCCTGGTTGACTACTTCGTATCCGACTACAATGTTCGGTTCAAGAAGGCGATCAAAGGCGTAACGGCCAAAGCCCAGAAGATCCTCCAGAACTACGACTGGCCAGGCAACGTGCGCGAGTTGAAGAACGTGATCGAACGGGCGGTCATCCTGCAGGATGACGGCTACATCGATGTCGACCTGCTTCCGCTGCGTATTTCGGAGTTTACCGGAGAGCACCCGGGTCTGCCCGGGCAGGGAATGCTGGCCATCCCGGCGCAGGGGATCAATCTTTACCAGGTGGAAAAGGAATTGATCCGCCAGGCGCTTCTCAAAGCGCGAGGCAATCAGACGCATGCTTCTCGATTGCTATCCATCAGTCGCGACACTCTCCGCTACAAAATGAAGAAATACAACCTGGGCAAGCAAAACGAGCTGGTGGCTGAGCGCGGGTGAAGTCCGCGGCCTAGAAGGTGCTGTCGAAAAGAGCGACGCAGGGCAGCGGCGGCGGGACATCCGGCAGGTGGCCGGCATAAAACTCGTTCAGTCTCGAAATCCACGTCATCGTCATGTCTTTCCCTGAATCGACCATACTTCGAATCATGTGGTATAGAAGCGCCATGTAGGCCATGAAGTTCTGCGCTTCGCCGCTGTCCTCGAGCTGAGGGAACGAATACTGAAGCTCGATCAGGTTATTGGGATCGCGTACGCTGAAGTAACAATCCAACATCTTCTCAAGGCTCGGCGCATATTCAACATCAGGGAACAGGATTGAAGTAAAGACGATGGGTTTCGCCCGGCGAAACAGCCCCGACAAAAGATTTCGGTGTCGAAACCACAGTTTTCGAAAGCTTTCCCGTTCCGAGTATCCCCATATCCCCAAGCTGGCGCAAAAAAGACAAGTCATGTTTGGAAGAATGGAGAACTTGAGATGAATCCCCGCCGAGTCGGAGTTGTCTCGATAGGGATCGGGGCCCGGCCGGCCCATAAAGTAGGTCTGGTTGGGAAAAAATTCCAGCGTCGCCGAAGACTCGCCGATTCGATAGCGGAACTGGTTGACTTCTCGAAAGTCCGGATCGTAGATCTCCGCCGGATCAATGACCACTGTCTCGAATGCATCCCACACGATTTCGTAAAGTTCGTGCTCGGGGTCATTCAGGGCCTGATAGAAATCGTCTTGAGAGCAACCTCTCAGCATTTCGTAGTAACGCGTATGCATCCGAGAGTTATTCCTGTAACGCAGTATACCGGAAAGCTGATAACGAGAACAAACGACTGCGTCGCCGAAAGAGAGTGTACCAATGCTACGTCGTGCTCGGGGTCGAGAGCGGGCCCGGGAGAGCACGGCGGTTGAGTGCCGCGTTTTTCAGCGGTGTATCGAAACCCCGTGCTCTCCTGGCCCCGCGGTCGAGGGGGAGGCGAAGGCGGTCCGAGCGGTCGAGCTCCCGGCATGGGCATTACGCTCATGCACGCGACTGGTGCCAAGCCCGCTTAATCAGAAAGCGAACGGGTCGAACTCAAATCCAACACGAATCCATCGGCCCGGCATGCGGATGCCACGGATCTCTTCATACCAGGTATTGAGCAGGTTCGAACCGTCGACAAAGACGACCCGATCACCCCATCGGCGTTCCAGGCGACATCCGAGCAGCCAGTAGTCAGAACGGTTGGTCGGGCTCCGGTAATTGCCTGTTAGTCCAAGCCTCCAACCCGCGCGCAACTCGCTGGTGAAATTCAAGGTCACGGAGTGTTTTGGGTAGTCCAGTACGTACTTCGAAAGAAGCGAAGCCAGGTCCGCATGAGTTTGCAGGTAGCCGTAGCTGGCTCGAGCTTGCACGGGTCCCTGCCACAATTCGATCCCCGATTCGAAACCACTCGTGCGCAAGCTGTGAATGTTCGTGGTCGTCCATGGCTGGTTCTCATTCGACCGGACCCAGTCAATCACATCGGTTTCCCAGCGGCGAAAGATCACGCCATGCAGCAGGACGTTCTTAGCTGCAAACCAGTCGATTCCTGTCTCGGCCGCCACGGCGCGTTCGGGTCGCAAGTGCGATGTGGCCTGATGGTTAGGATCGCGATAAAACCTCTCGGTGAAGCTGGGGACCCGAAAAGCACGGCCCAGCGTCGAACGCCAGCGTAACGTTGGCAGAAGCCAGTAACTGCCAGATACTGCCGGGCTGAAAGCTGACCCGTAAACCTGGTATTCGTCAAATCGAAAGCCGGGAGTGAGAGTGAGCAGCCGGCTTATCTTCCATTCCAACTCTCCATATCCGGCGCTTCGACTGACAGAATGGTGTCCGAGTGAGTTCGAACCGATGGTATCGAGTCCCCCTTCTGCGCCCATTCTCCACTGGGCTGATTCGCTTATTTTCAGCAAGGCGCTCAGCCCGCCTGAAACCGAGTGGGTGCGGTGCCGTGCTGCAAACGCCTGGGGAACACGCATGTCATAGATGAACCGATCTCCGTGGCTGCGGTACTGGAACTTCGAATCCGTGCGCCACCTTTTCGATGACAGTATGGGAATGGCAGCGGTGACCATGGAGGAGTCGGTCCATTCACGTGAGGGAGCCGGTCCATAGAAACCGTTGGCGCCGAATTCCTTTCGCGAATACCCAAATGCGAGCTGTGCGCTGCGCAGTTGGGTTTCGGTTCGAAAAATCAAGGCATTGTGGTCCCGATCTTCCATAAAACCATCCGACCGGGTGGCCGATATAGAGAAGTGCTGTTGCCAGCCATTCAGTGTGAGCGACTGGAGCAGCGAGCCCTCGAATAAGCCGAACTGGCCCGCAGAGACCGCAACTCGGCGGGGCGATGCCTCTTTTCGGGTGATGATATTGATGGCGCCAGCGAAAGCATCTGCCCCGTGGACGGAAGAACCGGTTCCCGCCAGGACTTCCACCCGCTCAATATCGTGAAGATTCACGGGGAGATCAGAGTTGTGATGAGCCGTCTGGGCATCGTTGAGGCGGAAACCGTTCACCAGGATCAGGACCTGGCTGAAGGCTGAGCCGCGGATCGAGAAATCCGACTGCATTCCGTGAGGTCCGCGACTGCGCACGTCGACCAAGCCCGTGGCGGCCAGAAGCTCGGCCAAAGACCGTATGGGCAACCCGAGGATTTGGTCTCGCGTCAACACCCGCACCGTCCTGCCGAGATCGCCGAACGGAACCGGGTAGGCATTTGCTGTAACGATGACCTCCTCCCGTAAGTCTTTCTGTTCGGAAGAGGACGAGGCCTTGAGGTGGCCTGCTGCTGAGCACAACACGAGAATCACCAATAGACGGGAAAGAAAAGCAGACATGGCGTATCAGCATAGCCGAGCACCGGGCGATGTAGGAAGCAGAAACAGCTCT
>DAOTAI010000388.1:0-4938 GCA_035593865.1 Acidobacteriota bacterium | reverse complement strand
AACTGGCGGTGGTCGGCCAGCAGAAGGCCGATCGGACAGAAGTCAATGCCCTTAGAAACGAGGCCGATGAGATCAAGAAGCAGGTGGTCGAGGCCAACTCCGGCATCTCGGACCTGCGCAATGTGACGGCGCGCAACACCGGCGAGATCGAGTCGACACAGAAGGCTGTCTCATCCGTTCGCGAAATGAGCGAGGCAAACACCAAGGAAATTGCCGACGTGAAGCATTCTCTGGCCAGAGACGTCTACAACTTCGAGCTGACGGAAAAAACCGGGATCATGACGTTGTTCAACGTCGCTCTGAAACTCAATGATATCGACGTCTCTAAACAGCGGTTCGATCTGGAGATTTTCGCCGGTGACAAACGCATGAAGAAGAACGACCAGCACATTAACGAGCCGATCTACTTCTATGTTGAAGGTGTACAAAAACCGTACGAGTTGACCGTCACCAAGCTCGATAAGAAGCACGTAGTCGGATACCTGAGTGTGCCTAAAAGCTAGCGGCGATAGCAGCTATGCGCTGATAGCCTCTTCCTGAGGGACTCCGTCGCGGTATTCGATGAAGGTTGCCGGGTGAGGGCGAATGCGGGCGCCCGGGACAATAATCCCCACCAGGTTGAGAGGATCGGCCGCAGAAAGCCTGACGGTCTCTCCGTGCAACTGTTCCCGTCTGATCGCCCGCATCGCATCAACTGCCTGCGGCAGCGCAAACTGCTCTCCCAGGAAGCCCGCGACAAACCGTCCGCCGCGGATTTCTCCGCGCGCCTCCAGTCTTCGATAGATCTGCAGCAGGTCACGCCACGCGACGGGCAGGTTCTCCCGCGCCAGGAGATCTCGAAAAACGATCCCCCAGCGAGCCAGCAGCTGACGGGCAATCCGCTCGGCTGGCTCGCTTTGGCCCTCGGCCAGGTGGTACCGACGGAGCAGAGTCCAGCGACCAAGCCCGGCCGTGGTCTGCGGTCGGAACTTCTTCCTCGCGAACCGCGGCTGGCCGCGGCGACGCTTCGGGTCGATGAGGGACCGCAGATTGTCGAATCCGTCAGCAGTGACGAGTCCGCTGGCTACCAGTTCCCATAATCCTTCTTCTACTTCCACTCGCAACCGGCCTGTCAGCCGGACAAGCTCAGTAACAAAACAAGCGCCCCAGGTTCGCAATTGCTCGAGTACTTCCCGTGCCGGGTGTGAAAGCCTGGCTTCCAGGGCGGCATAGACGGCCGGATCTCGAGACGGGGCGATGAGAAAATGGTGCATCTCTTCTCTCTCAAAGAAGGCGACGGGAGCAATACGGGTCGGCCTGATCTGCGTTCTGGTTCGTGGTTCTGATTCCAATTCTTCTTCCGAGGGAAGGGGAGTGGTAAGCCGGCCCCAGGCAAAGCGGCCGGAAAGGCACAAAGCGTCGAGATGATCCGGGCTGTAGTCAGCCACGCGCAAGGGGAGAATGGAAGCTTCCCAGGCAACGGCAGCGCTCTCGAAGCCCTGGAGTTGTCTCAGGACTGCGGTGACTCCCTGTTCACCAAAGAGTCTCGTGCCGGGCGACAGGTGTTGCCAGCGCAGCAGGAAGCGCATGAACTGGGCGGGTGTGACCGGTTCGATCTCACGGCGGAGGCGCCCGAGCGTCAACCGATGGATCCGGGCAAGAAGGCGTCGGTTGCACCATTCCAGTTCTCGGGCGTCTGGCCGAAATGAACCTCTCAGAATCTGGCCCTGCCCTTCCAGTCGATGAAGAGCTGATTCCACGGCGCTGACTGGAACCGCATAGAGTTCGGAAAGTTCCAAGGCGGTGGCAGGGCCCGTAGAGTCAAGACGCGCGCGAATGATTTCGGTCAAGGCTTCCTCGGCATCCCCCTCTCTGTCTTTCTCCCACGCTATACGCTCTTGTTCATCCAAGTTCATGCCTGGCTCGAAAATGGCATCGGGAAACGCTCGCGCGACAAGTGCAACCCGCTCAGCAGGTACCCAGAAGCGACGTATGTCGGTCTTCGGGTTTTCATCCTCCAGAGCCGCCGCCACGGTGGGCAACAGCACCTGGACAATCCGATTCTGGCTCTTGAGATCCTGTAGTTCGCGCAACTGATCCTGCAGCTCCGATTCCGGGATCATGATCATGGTCAAGAGTGCATCGTGGACCTCGTCCGCATCTCGCAGGGGAGGTCGGCTCTCCTGGCGAACCTGTTCGATGGCCGCCGGATCCAGGCGCCCCAGTTCCTCTGCCTCCTCGGGAAGAACTCGCCGAGTCTGAACCGCCCTGGCGCGCCGTTCTTCCAGCGGAGCATTATCCAGGTAGGTGTAGGGATTGGAGTTGAGGATCTCGTGCGAGAAAGGAGAAGGTTCTCGCGTGTCCCTGGCCAGGACGCGAATCTCCCCCCGCTCGATTCGCTGCAGCACCTTGGTCAGCCCCTCCAGGTCCATGGCTTCGTAGAGGCAGTCCCGGAGAGTTTCCTCGATGAATGGATGATCCGGAACCGGGATGTCCCCCTGAATGTTTTCCAGGCAGGCGGCCTGTTCCGGGAAGATCGACGCGAGTAGATCGTCAGATCGCATCCGTTGAAGAGGCGGCGGAACCTTTTTCCCTCCCGCGAATCGCAAGACGGCCAGCGCCCGGCTGGCTGTCCAGCGCCAACGAGTCGGAAAAAGAGGAGCTCCGAATAGCGCTTGAACCAACAGATCACGGACAGTATGGGAGGTCACGAAAGAGAAGACGGCCTCGAGCGGAAAACTGTGCTGATCGCTTAGCGAAATCAAAATTCCGTTTTCTGTGGCGGCAGCCTGGAGCTCGAAATTGAACGAGCGGCAGAAACGTTTCCGGAGGGCAAGTCCCCACGCCTTATTAATGCGTCCGCCGAAAGGCGCGTGAAGCACAAGCTGCATCCCGCCACCCTCATCAAAAAAGCGTTCGGCAACCACGCAAGTCTGACTCGGGATAGCGCCCAGGCTACGGGCGCCTGCGCGGGCGTACAGAATGGCCTGCTCGGCGCCATGACGGTTCAGTCCGCATTCCTGCTTGAGACGATGCAGAAGAACAACCGGCGAATCCGCGGCGCTTTTGCCGCTGTGCCCTTCTTCTGCCGCGCCCGGGCCGTTATGCTCTCCAAAATCCGTGCTTCGGGCCAACTCTTCTCGCAGCTCGGCAAAGGCCGCCGAAAGCTCATCGGTGCGAGCCGGCGCCTCGCCGCGCCAGAACGGGATGTCGGGGGCCGCCCCGTGGGCGTCTTCGACTCTGACGACTCCACTTTCTATCCGCCGGATTCTCCACGATGTGTTTCCCAGCAGGAAAACATCGCCCTGCATGCTCTCGACCGCGAAATCCTCATCGACTGTTCCTACCAAGGTCTCTTCCGGATCCACCTTGACCAAGTAGGCGGCGTTTTCCGGGATAGTGCCGCCGGAAGTGATGGCAGCCAGTCTTGCTCCGCGGCGCGCGCGCAGCCTGCCGTTGATCTTGTCTCTGTGCAAATAGGCGCCTCGGCGCCCCTGCGAGGTGGTGATGCCTTCTGAAAGCACCCGAACGACAGAGTCGAAGGTACGCCGGTCCAACGAACGATAGGGTCCTGCCCGGCGAAAAAGATTGAAGAGGTCCTCTTCTCGCCATTCTTCCGCCGCGACCGCTGCCGTGATCTGCTGAGCGAGCACATCCAGGGGAGCGACCGGGATGCGGATACGGTCCAGCTCACCCCTGCGAATCGCGCGAACCAGCGCGGCGCATTCCAGGAGTTCATCACGCGTTGTCGCGAAAATCCTGCCCTTTGGCACCGCTCCTCGCCAGTGGCCTGAACGGCCAATTCGCTGCAGGGCAAGCGCAATCGATCGAGTGGAGCCGATCTGGCACACCAGGTCGATGCTGCCGATGTCGAGGCCCAGCTCCAGCGAGGCCGTGGCTACGACAGCTCGCAACTCCCCGCGCTTGAGCCGGTCCTCGGCCTCAAGGCGAACTTCCCGGGCAAGGCTCCCGTGGTGAGCGGCAACCGCATCCTGTCCCAGCCTGTCAGCCAGGTGATGGGTAACCCGCTCGGCCAGGCGTCGGGTGTTCACGAAGATGAGGGTGGTCCGGTGTTGCTGGATCAGCTCGGTAAGGCGGTCATATATGTTTTCCCACATTTCGCCGCTGGCTACCGCCCCGAGTTCATCGTCGGGCACCTCAACCGCAACATCGATCTCGCGTTTATGACCAATATCGACTATCAAAGCCTGCCGATCAGGTCCGGTCAGGAAGTCGGCAATCTCCTCGATGGGTTTCTGAGTGGCAGAAAGGCCGATGCGCTGGATCGGGCGCCCGACAAGGGCTTCCAGTCGCTCGAGGGAGAGCATGAGGTGCGAGCCGCGTTTGTCTCGAGCGAGTGAGTGGATCTCGTCGACAATGGCAGTTCGGACACCGGACAGCATTTGCCGCCCGCCCTGGGAGGTAAGGAGGATGAACAGGGACTCGGGCGTGGTCACCAGGATGTGTGGTGGTTGAAGAGTCATTTGGCGCCGGCTACGGCCAGGTGTGTCGCCGGTGCGAACGAGAGGGCGGATTTCAGGGAGCGATGTGCCCCGCGTGGCCGCCTCTTCGGCAATCCCGGCGAGCGGTTCCAGCAGGTTTTTCTGCACGTCATTCGCCAGCGCCTTAAGAGGGGAGATGTATAGAACCTGCGTTGTATCAGGCAGATTGTGATCCAGCCCTTGCGTTACCAACTGGTCAATTGCGTTCAGGAACGCCGCCAGTGTCTTTCCTGATCCGGTCGGGGCAGCTATCAGGACATGTTGCCCGCTTTGAATGGCCGGCCAGCCTCTGGCCTGAGGCTCGCTCGCTGAGCCGAAAGTCTTCTGAAACCAGTCGGAGACGACTGGATGAAAAAGGGCCGGGGACATTTTGCAATTTTACCATCTGTTCACCAGCCCGGAGGCGGTGGGTTTCATCCGGGCGCTGGCGCGCCCTCCTTCGAAACCCACCCTTCTA
>DAOTAI010000387.1:0-4947 GCA_035593865.1 Acidobacteriota bacterium | reverse complement strand
CATCGGCTCGTTCTATTTCATGGACCCGGTGCTGTGGGTAATTGCGGTCCTGTCCAACTGGACGGTCGTTCATCGGATCCTTTACACCCGCTCCCAGATCCGTGCCCAGGAAAGCGCGGTTGCGCCAAGCGCGCACGTGCCGCAAGAGAAGCGGTCGGCCCCCTTCCGGGCGTAGACCGACAGCCAAGGCTCGAAGGCACCTGAACCCCTCCGCTTTTCTGATTCCCCGCTTCAACCGCCACCTGGGTCCCCTGTTCGTAGTTCCGCCTTCAGGCGGGTCTTAAATCGTTCATATAGCAACAATTGTCCGATGGGCAACTACCCGGCTAAAGCCGGTACTACGAACAGGGTTTCACGAAATTCCAACCGTTTATTTATCACTCACTTACAAGTGCGCGAGAATGCCGTTTCCTAAAGTGGCTCAAGTACTTTAGTTTCAGAACTTTGCAGGAGCATATAAGGCGCTCTTAGGCCAATTTTACCCCCTTTTTGGAGCCACTTTAGGCGATTTCGAATGGCGCTTATTCTCGAGCGCCTTGAAACCTGTTGTCCTGCTCCCTGACCACCATCAGGCCGGTGCTGGTCGCATCAGAGGTCCGTCAGGACCGACACGTTTATAGTAACGATCGAAGGCTTAAGACCCAGGTCCGTAGGACCGGCACGTGAACTCCCCGCATCGCCTCCTCACCTGTCAGCGTCTGCCGGCAAAGGCCACTCTTGCAGCTCGGGCTCAACTGCAAGTCACGTGTCGGTCCTGACGGACCTGGGTCGAAGCCTTCACGTGTCCCTATAAACGTGTCGGTCCTAGCGGACCTCCAGTCAGGAAGAAAAAGTCCAAATGGTCGAAATGGGGACGCTGGCGAAGCATCCGGGCCAGGACCGATCTCTTTTTGAAAGAACCTATTTTGTGAAGCCCTCTACTACGAACAGAGGGTGCCGTCCAGCTGCCGCTTGCTGTTTCAGGGCGCCGGCGGGCCCAGATCAGTCTGCAGCAGCCTGGACGAGATCCTTCACCTGCCGCAAGTCAGCGTAAGGGACCGCCTTCAACAACGCGGCACTACAAACCGAGGCCTGGCCCTGCAAGTCAAACCCTCAGCACTGGAGAATTTTTTTCATTTTTTCTCGTGATTTTTCCTTCTCGCGCGTTAATTACATTAATTAATAGTGAGAGGTCACGAGATGAACGGACATTGGCTGGAACGGCTGTTACAGGCGCTCAACACTGTTGAGGGGATCCGCGCCTTTCCCCGTGACGATCTTTCGACCCCCCGGGAGATGTTCGAAATCCACCTTGTCATTGAACGTGATCCCCGTTGCCTGCGGGCGCTGGAACTGGTGATGTGGGGCATAGAATGCTACATGAATCTGCCTGGTACGACGTTTGATTGTGCAGTTTCCGTCGTGCCGCTGCTTGGCGAAAACCACGATCTGGAATTCCGCCTGGTCGGATTCTCTGCAGATCCCGACAATCTCGCGGACATCATCCAGACTCTGGTCAGCAAATCGGAGGACGAACTGGAGGAGATCAGGGCAACCCCGCTCTTCTGGACGGATGATCGCCGGGCGCTTATGCACTAATCCGCTCAGCCGCCGACGACTTTCACGTCTTTCGGCAGCTTCATTTCAAAAAGCGATTCGCGAATGGGGGGGTTCAGTTCTATTCGCTGAAAATCGATCAACAGGTAATCCCGGGTAGGTTCGACGAGTTTCTGGCGGACTGGGACGCCGAGTTGGTCGTCGACCCAGAGAACGATCTGCCGAAAAAAGGCAGAGACCTTCTCCGACTTGGGAGTCAATTCCAGAATGTGACAGGCGCTTCCGCCGACTGTCTCCTGTCCCAAAAGACGGATCGTGTAGGTGTTCTTGAGAGCCTCTTTGTCCGAGCCGAAGCCAAGCAGCAGAAACTCGGCCTTATCTTTATTCTGACCCAGGTTGTATCGCTGCGCCTGCTTGATACGCGGTTGGTAGAAAGTGACCTTGCCTTCGCTGATGACCAGCGAATTCTCTTGCGGCTGGGTGATGTCTTTGCGCAAGTAAACGTTCCCGTTCTTCTTGAGAAAGTAGAAGCGGCCGCTTTCCCCTCTGTCAAACTCTTCCAGGATATCCGTCCATTTCTTCTGGATGATCTCGCAGGACATCGAACGCAAAGTCGCACCCTTTTGGTCCATTCGAGACAGAACTTGCTCAAGAGAGCGTGCCTGGCCTGAAAGAAACGGTGTGCCCACAAAGATCCAAACAAACAAAACGGCAAGCGAACCAGAGAATCTCATTCTATTGTCTAGATTACAAACACGTTGGGTGGTTGCACCCGGAGGAATCACCGGGATGCGTCCCGTTCGACAGAAAGGCGAAAGCCTGCCGGGCGCTCCTTTGCCCGTTGACGATCCTTTCGGTCATCAAACTCTTGACGATCATCGTCCGAATAAAAGGGGGGGTTCGTGAAGAAATCTCGTGGCGTAAGGAAAATAAAGGCAAGGATCAGGGCGCACAGAAGGTCATACTGCCAGGTTCCGCGCGGATAGGTCCAGAACAGTACGCGGCCGATCGCCCTAAAAAACCTCATAGTCAAACTCGTTTCTGCTCCATGGCATAGAAGAGGTTCTGAACACGGTTGAGAATCTTCCCATCACGCATCTCGATGATCCGGCTCGCAGTCGATGCCGCTTCGGCATCATGCGTAATCATCACGATCGTCTGACCGTATTTCAGGTTCAATTCCTGGAGCATGCGAAGAACCATCTGCGAATTATCCGAGTCGAGATTTCCGGTAGGTTCATCGGCCAGCAGGATGGCCGGTCGGCTCACGACCGACCGAGCAATCGCAACCCGTTGCTGCTCTCCCCCCGAAAGCTCTGCCGGCTTGTGATGCATCTTGTCAGCGATACCCAACAAGGTGAGCATCTCTTCAGTTGTCTGGTGGTTGCGCAAATGCCCGTTTCCTTGAATCTTGCGGGCTAACTCGATGTTGTCGCGGGCGGTCAGGGTCGGCAGGAGGTTGAAACGCTGAAAGACAAACCCCATTTTTCTTCGCCGAATCTCCGTCCTTTCTGCATCGCTCACCGAAGCAATGTCCACGCCATCAATCAAAATTCGGCCCGAAGTCGGCCGCAAAAGCCCGCCCATAAGGTGCAGGAGCGTGGATTTCCCGCATCCGCTCGGGCCCATGATTGCCACAAACTCCCCGGCCCTGATCGACAGACTGACCCCTCGCACGGCGGGTACGTCTACCTTGCCCACCCGGTACGTCATATAGAGGTCTTCAACAACGACCGGGTCTCTCCTCTGAACAATGTCCACAGTCTTACTCATAACCAAGGGCTTTGACGGGATCGAGCTGAGCAGCCTTCAATGCCGGATAAAGTGCTCCCAACACACCTCCGAACAACGCTATCGCAGCAGCCGCAATTCTCCACGTCGCCGTAATGTTGACCGGCATACTCGGGAATGCGGTCAGAATGAGTTTAATCGCTATTGCTGCCAGAACAAAACCCAAAACTACGCCAGCACTGCAGATCAAAAGGGATTCCCTTAGAATCAGCTGGACAATAAACGACTTCGACGCACCCAATGATTTCAGGACACCGATTTCTCTTGTCCTTTCGGTTATTGTAGTGTACATCGCAAGCAGAACAATCAGAAAGCTGATTGCAACTGATAGAAAAACAACTGCGGCCAAAAACTGCTTGAAAACAGGCGTGTTCGCCGCCATGATTTCCTGCAGATCCGCAGTCCGGGTAATTTTATAGTCCCTGAAACGCTCCTTCAACCGTTCATATACGGTATCGAGCAAAGCCTCGTCCCCTCCCCGGATAAAAAAGGTCGTCACTTTGTCAGGGGTCCCGTTCAACTCCTGCAGAGTGGCAAGGGGAATCATTACTCTGGAGGCCGTACCCTCCTGGTAGATCCCAACAACGGTAAAAGTGTGATTCAGGAGGTCCAGCCGATCGCCGACCTTCAGCTGCTTCGACCGGGCGTAGTTGGTATCGATGATCGCTTCATACGGGGATTCAAAATGCCGGCCTTCTGTAAACCGCAGCGAATCATTAACCCTGCCAAAACTGTCCTTGTCAATCCCATACACCAGATGGAATTTGTCTCCGATAAATTTCGCCAGCACCGGCGTAACCGCCTGGACTCCCTCGATCTTGGCAATGACTTCCGTCAAACGAACCGGCAAGGTTCCGCTGTCCAGGGCAAAGAAAAAAGTGGAGTTCGGGGGTTGGAGCATAAAATCTCCGCCGATTCGTCGCATTCGGTCCGCTGCATCGCTGAGCTGCCCGTACGAAAGCCCCACGCTGACCAGCACCAAAACAACACCCAGGGACACGGCCAGTATGCTGACTCCCGTCCTGGTCGGCCGCTGAAAGAGATTCGAATAAACCAGCTTGAGCATATCTACTTCATCAATCCTCGGTTCCTTGTTCCTCTACGACCACCAGTTCCGCCCCAGCCGGCCGAGGAATCTCGAATCGTTCGTCTCTGACCGTTCGATTCACCTCCAGACCGTCGGGTTCTAGCTGCAGATCGATCCTATAGTGCTCTCTGGCGCGTCTCACGTCTATCCCCGTATTCACCAGAAAACCTTCTTTTTCAACCGGACCGCTGTACATAACGGTACTGACGAGCGCTCCACAGGCATAATACTGCTGGCGGACTACCCTCATAACACTTCGCTCGATCCAGATTTTCCGCACCAGGCAGAATGGCGAGGATTCCGACTCCCGAGCAAGGACATTCAGAACGTAATACTTAAAAGACGGGTCCTGGTCCTCCTCCAGGAAGACTATTGAAAGAGGACTCGGTTCGGGAAGAGGCTCGAAGACCAGGGCATGTAACAGGTGCTGGGGCCGGACATTAAACAACGGCCGGTCTTCCTCGAACCGTACATCGGTCCTGCCGGTCACATATTTGTTGTCGCGCGGCGCCCAGATTTGAAACACTCCGTCC
>DAOTAI010000386.1:0-4969 GCA_035593865.1 Acidobacteriota bacterium | reverse complement strand
CGCTATCGTGGTACGAGAGAACATTGTCCGTCACGTACGGATGGGGAAGGACCACTATCGGGCTTCTCGGGAAGGCACTTCCGAGATAGGACTGGCCGTAGCCGCCACGACCTTTTCGATTGTGGTTGTCTTCATACCGATCGCCTTTATGGGCGGACTGGCTCAGCAGTGGTTTGCCCCCTTCGCACTTACTATCGCGGCCTCGGTTCTCGTCTCACTCTTTGTTTCCTTCTCTTTAGACCCGATGCTGTCCGCGCACTGGCCGGACCCCTATGGCGAGGGCCGAAAAGCCTGGATTACTCGCCTGTTGGATAGATTCAACGACTGGTTCGAAGACCAGGCGGAAAGATACAAACAAGTCATCGCCTGGGCTTTGGACCATCGCTTTACGGTCATCCTTATTACCGTCGGGGCTTTCCTCGGTGCTCTCGCCTTGCCAGCGATGGGTGTACTGGGGACAGAGTTTTTCCCCACGCAGGATGTAAACGAATTCATCATCGACATTGAAACGCCGCCGGGTTCCAATCTGGACTATACCCTGATCAAAGCAGAAGAAGTCGCGCGCATGGCACGAGAAATGCCGGAAGTGGACTACACGTACACCACCATCGGTGGGCGCAGCGGATCAGTTGACGAGGGCGACGTGTACGTCCGGCTGAAACCGAAGAAAGAGCGAAGTCGGAGCCAGCAGGAGGTAACGGATGAGTTGCGCGCACGGCTGGTCAGACTCGTCGGTGTTACTGCGGCCATCGGGACAGGAGACTTCGGGGGCATGAAACGGATTCAACTTCAGCTGCGCGGCCTGGAGACTCGTGAACTGGCACGCCTGGCAGACCAGATCGCAGCCAAGGTGGCTGCAGTTCCGGGCGCCGTGGATGTCGGACTCTCGACCCGAGGGCAGAAGCCGGAGCTCGACATCCAGATCGATCGGGCCATGGCAGGAAGCCTGGGAATCACTGTTGGACAACTGGCCGAGGCCTTACGACCCGCTTTCGCAGGAATAGACGCCGGCGACTGGGTCGATCCGGAAGGCGAAACCAGGGACGTTGAAGTTCGCCTGATTCCGCAGGCGCGGACCAACATGAGTGACATCGAAGCGTTGCCGCTCATGGTCTTCGGCCAGGAGGGTGCCTCCGCTTCGGTGCCCCTGGCCCAAGTGGCTCGCATCAGTCGGAATCTGGGTCCGGCACGAATCGATCACCTGAACCGAGACCGCGTCATCACCATCGGGGCCAACACCGACGGTCGACCCCTGAGTGAGGTCATGACAGGGATCAACCGCGCCCTGGCCGAAATAGCGCTTCCACCCGGTTACAGAATCACGCAAGGGGGAGAGGTTCAGGATCAGCAGGAGGTATTTGGCCGGATCCTGACTTCGCTGGCGCTAGCCATCATGCTGATGTACCTCGTGCTCGTGGTTCAGTTCGGCTCTTTCCTCGACCCCATCGCAATCCTACTCTCGCTGCCTTTATCGCTGATTGGTGTCATGCTGGCGCTTCTCATCACCGGTTCCACGCTGAACCTGATGAGCATGATTGGAGTGATCCTGTTGGCGGGGATTGTAGCGAAGAATGCCATCCTGCTTATTGATTTCGCCAAATGGTCGCGCGAGGAAGGAAAGGATCTGCGCGAGGCCCTGATTGAAGCGGGAGACGTCAGACTCCGTCCCATCCTGATGACCACCTTCGCCCTCACCGCCGGTATGACCCCGGTCGCCCTGGGACTTGGCGAAGGCGCCGATTTTCGCCGTCCGCTCGGAATTGCTGTCATCGGAGGGGTTATCACCTCTACTTTCCTGACTCTTCTGGTGATACCGACTTTCTATGAGATCCTGATCCAATGGCGTGACTGGATCCGCGCCAAACTGGGCCGAAGAATCGCAGAACCCACAACCCGAGCGGAGTCAGAAGCCTGACGGCGAGAGCCGGGCGAAAAAATTCATCTCAACTCAAGGAACCAATCCGAGATCTTGACGTCTAAGCTCGAAACGAAATTGCAAGGATAAGCGGTAAGCATGTACGACGATCTTTCGATTTGGCGAGTGCCAATAGTTCTCATGTTAGGCGTACTGGCCGGTTGGCTGGGAGCAAGAAATGAATTGCGTTTAACTCGTGGTTCCGATGAGAGGAAGAGTGGGGGACTGTTGCTCCGGGTGCGAACGCTTCAATATGCGCTCTCTCTTTACCTGATTTTCGCAATCCTGGCCTTTTGCGGCAGCGGCCTTTATGCGGCCCGGTTTTGGCAGGCGCTCGTACCCGCCCGAGGGCTTTTCGTCTACTTGATGCCCGCTTCAATTCAGACACTGACCGCTGGCGCCATTGTAACCTGCGCCTCGGCTTTGCACTTCATTCAAAGCATCTCCGAGAAGCACGGCATGGATTTGTGGTAGCACGAACGCGGTTCATTTCTTTCCGAGAAACCGAATCCGCCCGACGAAGGCACGATCCTGAAACCCGGTGAAATCGAGATAGCCGGGCGAATCGATGTTATTGTTCACTGCTGACGGGTTGGGATGATTGGTGATGTTGTTGAATCCTCCGCGGAAGGCCCATTCGTAGCTGGCGAAACGAAAACGCCGTTCCAGATGCAGGTTTAAGGAGAAATAGCCGGGGAACCTCATCGAATTCGGCGTACCGACGACCACTTGATCTTCATCCAAGACGCTAAACGGAAGACCTGTGCGCCATTCTAGTGAAAAGGCGACCTGCAGGCGTTTGGTCAGGTTTGACCATCCCCACACCTGCAGGCGATGGGGGACGTCCCAGGCGACTGGCCCTTCTCCAAGTGGTCCGGTGATGACATTGTCCAAGTCGGGATGCAGCAAATGGCTCGAAGAGGCAGAGGACAGTGTATAGAATGCGGAGAGCGTATGGCCGGTCCGAGGCGTTCCTGATAGTCCGATTTTCAGGGCCTTGTACGAGTCGCGCCGGCTGCTCCTCAGGTGAAACTCACGCCGGCCTTCTTCAGCCACCGTCGACAACGGCTCGTACACCCAACCACGCCACCCCGCCTTACCCATAAGTTGGAAACTCAGGAGCAAGGCATCACGCAGTTGCTCTTCCCAGCTGGCGCTCCAGTTGACATATAGGGGAACGTCAAGTCCTGCCGCCGTCGCGATGAAGGCGGATTCGACCGGTCCCGGAGCGCCGGTCGGGAGGTCAAAGCGCCGACCGGAAAAAGGCCGAATCAACAAGTCCAGGCGAGCCGTGTCGTGAAACAGCCCCACACCGGCGGTCAACTTGCTGCGCCGCCTGACCCGGTAGCTCGCGGCAATCCGCGGAGAAACAGAAATGTCTCGAAGCAGGTCTTCCCTGTCTGCTCGTATCCCGAGTTCCAAAAGCAAGCGATCGGACAGGCTCCAGCGATCTTGAAGAAAAGCTCCAATTTGATGATTTCTGAGCGAATAAGGTGAGGCGGAAGTGAAGAATATCTCCCGGGACATCCGGCCGTCCGAATCAAATAGTCGGATAGGCCCCCGTTCGGAGGCCACCCGGTAGGTTACCGCATCGGCTTCCGTCCCCAGCTTGATCTCATGGCGGCCGTGCCACTCCTGGTCCGAAAATGTTACGGCGGCCATGAACTGAACCCGGCGCGCCCGATCAGCCGTAGATCTGTAGTAATTTCCCTTGGTTCTCTCGAGATGGATCTCGTAAGGGGAGTTTCCCATCGGGATTTCGTCGGAGCTGTTATGAGTGATCCCGAGGGCTGTCTCAAGAAGCAGCCCGTTAGTGAAGTACGACATGCTCTGGATGCCCGCCAGGTAAGCGCCTGCCCGCCGATCAACACTCGTTTCCAGGGGATGAAAGGGGCTCAGTCCGGCATGGTCCGCTCTTGAGCGATTAAGAAGCCAGATCCCGGACAGGACATGAGAGCGCCCCAGGTTCACTTGCACTTTGGACAATCCTCCGATACGCCAGGTGTGGTTCCGGTCCTGCCCGACCGGCAGTTCCTCAAAAATGTCCACACCATACTCGCCATCCAGAGCTTGATAAAACCATGCCCTGCCCTTGGCCAAAGGGCCGGATACAGTCATCCTGGGAGTCCAATTATCCAGATGAAAGCCCCGCTTGCTCTGGAATGACGGGAAGAAGTCGGTGGTCGAAAACCGAAAATTATCATCGCCGGAACCCGAGGTGAGATCGAAAACGCCACCCGGCGCACTTCCGTATTCTGATGACAGACGAGACGATTGAAGCTGAATGGATCTGATCGCGTCAGTCACAATTCGAGTGTCGAAAGCCCCGGTGCCCGGATTACCTATTTTGAAGCCATCGAGGCGGATCTGGGTCTGCGAGGAGTCGGCGCCATCGACGTGAATGCCGCCCGCATGATCCTGAATCACTCCAGCAATCAGCGGCAGGGCGTTCCGGATGTCACGGGTGGCAGGGAAAGGGACGTTAACGATCTCCGTGCCTGCTATCTTCTGGCTCGCCGCCGTTTCACGGGGATCAAGCCGGGCCGGCGAGGAGACAACCTCGACCTGTTCAGTAAGTTCTTGTTCGCGAGCCAGAACGATTTCTATGTCGCTCAGGTTGGTCTGTTGCGCGAGCAACTGCGCGGTTCTTAGAATCGAAGGATAGTAACCTTTCTTTTCCGCGCGAACTTGAAACCGGCCACTCGATGGAAACGTGAACACAAGCCGCCCACGCGAATCTGTCTGCCCCTCCTGAATCTGGCCGGTCATCTCATCCCGGACCGTCACCAGGACATGTTCGATCGGCAGCCTGTTCTCGTCGATTATCGTGATGGTGAGTTGATCACGCGCCCAAAGTGAAATACCGGCCAATGATACGAACAAGACCAAGAGCCGCATCTGCTCGCGATTATAGCGCGCCGCCCGAAAGCGATGGGCAGGCGAAGAAAGAACGCTAGACTGTCTTGGGTCTGCCTCTTCTCTGCCGGTTTGCCCTATCATCCTGCAGACAGGGAGGGAACGTGAGCGGGTATGAAAGCTACCTCAGCCTGATCG
>DAOTAI010000385.1:0-4981 GCA_035593865.1 Acidobacteriota bacterium | reverse complement strand
CTCATGTAGCGTAACAGCTGTTCGCGGCCGCGAACAGCTGTTACGCTACATGAGCCAGGTAGATTGCCACGTCTGCGGCGGCAGTCGTTTGCGCGCGGAGAGCCGTGCGGTTCGTGTAAACGGCTTGTCAATTTCCGATTATTGCCGGCTTCCCCTGGACGAATGCCTGGAGGCTGTGGGCGCTATCCGGCTTACTGAACGCGAGCAACTGATCGCTGGACAAA
Source organism: Acidobacteriota bacterium (assembly GCA_035593865.1). GTDB lineage: Bacteria > Acidobacteriota > UBA6911 > RPQK01 > RPQK01 > RPQK01. The sequence goes on along the minus strand of DAOTAI010000385.1, from coordinate 4,757 downwards.
TAGTCGAAGAGATCCGTAATCGTGTGCGTTTTCTGACCGATGTCGGGCTCTCCTACCTGACTCTTGACAGGCAGGCTGCCTCTCTTTCCGCCGGCGAATCCCAGCGGATACGCCTAGCTACGCAGGTAGGATCTCGACTGCGAGGCGTACTGTACGTTCTGGACGAGCCTTCGATCGGCCTGCACCCGCGCGACACTAACCGGCTGCTCAACACCCTCAAGGAACTGCGAGACCTCGGCAACACGATTATCGTAGTCGAGCACGACGAAGAGACGATACGCAACGGCGACTGGGTCATCGACCTTGGGCCCGGGGCAGGGGTTGGCGGCGGCCAGGTAGTAGCCGAAGGCCGGCCGGAAGACCTCATGAATCATGAAGAATCACTCACCGGGGCTTATCTGCGCGGTATTCGACAGATCAAGCGAACCAGTCCGCCGCGAAAAGGCAACGGCAAAGTTCTCCAGGTTCTTGGCGCTCGACACAATAATCTGAAAGATCTGGATGTCTCGTTTCCCTTGGGGCTTCTCATCGCGGTAACAGGTGTTTCCGGTTCCGGCAAGTCTTCACTAGTGGATGAAGTTCTCTATCGGGCAGTGTCGCGCCATATCTACGGGTCTTTGGCGGAGCCCGGCGCCCATAAGGGCATAGCTGGTTTGGAACACCTGGACAAAGTCATTGAGGTCGACCAATCCCCCATCGGGCGAACGCCGCGGTCTAATCCCGCAACTTATACCGGCCTCTTTACACCAATCAGAGAGCTCTTCTCCCTGCTCCCTGAAGCTAAGATCAGGGGCTACAAGCCAGGGCGCTTCAGTTTTAATGTCAAGGGCGGCCGGTGCGAGGTGTGCCAGGGCGACGGGATGCGCCGGATCGAAATGAACTTTCTGCCCGATGTTTATGTGGTGTGCGACGCCTGCCAGGGGAGCCGGTACAACCGGGAGACCCTGTCGGTCAAGTACAAAGGGCATTCGATAGCCGACATTTTGAATCTCACGATTGCCGAGGCGTATCCCTTGCTCGAAAACATCCCACCGATCCGCGCCAAGTTGAAAACCCTGCTCGACGTGGGGCTTGGCTACATCCGGCTGGGACAATCCGCCACCACTCTTTCCGGAGGTGAAGCTCAGCGCGTTAAACTGGCCCGTGAACTGAGCAAGAGATCAACGGGAAGAACTCTTTACATTCTTGACGAACCGACAACGGGCTTGCATTTCGAAGATGTCCGCAAACTTCTTGACATACTCAACGAACTTGTCAATCTTGGCAACACCGTTATCGTAATCGAGCACCACCTCGAGGTCATTAAGTGTGCTGATTGGATCATTGACTTGGGGCCCGAAGGGGGCAAGGAAGGCGGCCAGCTGGTGATCGCAGGAACTCCCGACGAGGTTGCGCGTTGCCCCGCTTCGCATACCGGAAGAGCGCTGAAGGCTTTTCTCGAGTGCCATCCGATTGAGGCTGTGGGATGAAATGTCCAGATACAAACAGTTCGAAATTGATCAGTTAAAGGATTATCCGCTTGAGACGAGGCCGAGCCTCGTCAATTTCCGCGCCTTTGCATCCGCGCTCGAACGAGACAGCTTCTCTGCCTTCATTGATTCACTCCCCAAAATCCTGGCGGCGGATCAACTGCGATTGCTCGCCCAGGCGATCAAGAACGCTCGCGACAGGCACAAGCCGATCATTTGGGCCTTCGGTGGACATGTGATCAAAGTCGGCTTAGGCCCGGTGCTGATTCAACTGCTGGAGGACGGCTTTGTGAGCGCCTTCGCAACGAACGGCGCAGGAATGATTCACGATTTCGAAATAGCGCTGGCCGGCCATACCTCGGAGGATGTCGAGAAGGACATCCAGAACGGGAGTTTTGGGATGGCAAGAGAAACCGGCGAGCTGCTCAATCGTGCAATCCGTGAAGGAACGGCCTCAGAGAAAGGGATCGGCGAATCGGTCGGCTCATTCCTGGATGGCTATCCGGGAGTTGCTCATCCGGAGCTTTCTGTCGTTCTTCAGGCGCATCGACGAGGCGTGCCGCTGACGGTTCACATCGCTATTGGCACCGATACCATTCACAATCACCCGATGGCCTCAGGCGAGGCGTTGGGCAAAGGGTCGTTGATTGATTTTCGAATCCTGACCCAGGTCGTTTGCGATTTGGGAGATGGGGGCGTGTTTTTGAACCTCGGATCAGCGGTCGTCATCCCCGAAGTCTTCTTGAAAACCGTGGCGCTTGTTCGCAACAGCGGTCGAGAGCTGGAAAGATTTACGACAGCCAACCTCGACTTTATTCAGCACTATCGCCCTACTCAGAACGTTGTAAGACGGCCCGTGGGTAAGTCCGGAACGGGGATTGCCCTGACCGGTCACCATGAAATCATGGTTCCGCTTCTGGCTGCCATGTTGCGGTTTTGCTGATTTCTAACGAGGCGCCTGGTTGCTCAGCCTCCATCCGCCCTCGAAGTCATTTTCTTCGTAGCGAAAGATCAGGTCTTTGAAGGTAAAGGCTACCTGCTCGGCGGTGTTGGATAGCTTCCCCGAATTCTCGATGACGTAATCCGCGTATTTGATCTTCTCGAGGAGCGGCATCTGGCTCTCGATCCGTTTTATAGCCTCTTCCTCGGTGAGATTATCGCGCAAGATCAGCCGCATGAGTTGAACTTCCGGACGGGCATATACCATCACGATTACGTCGTAGTTCCGGTACGATCCCGCTTCTACCATCAATGCCGCGTCAACAACCACCATCGGGGCTCGACGGTGGATCAGTTGGGCTTCCTCAATCAGCCGTCTCTCCTCTTCAAAAACAAGGGGATGTATGAGCTGATTGAGTTTTTCGCGTGCCGTCGGATCAGAAAAGACGAGATCTCCCAGTTTCCGACGGTCCAGATGTGAATCGCTGTTCAGGAATTCGAGGCCGAAAGCTTCTACGACTCTCTTATAGCCCTCATGCCCGGGAAGAAGAAGCTGATGCACGATTTTGTCCGCATCGATGGGGTGTGCCCCATGTCGATGCAGTTCCTTGAGTGTGTAGCTTTTCCCGCAGGCGATTCCGCCGGTTAGGCCGACCTTCAGCATAGAAGAATGTTACCGGAAAAGGGGAGATGGCACCAATCCCGCTCGAGAAATCGAGCATGATGGGAAATGTTGGAACCAAGGGGAGCGAGAGGACTTACCCTTGATTCTCGGTCAACCGGGCAGATGTTATATTAGGGGCCGATGCTGCAAGGGAAGAAGATAGCGGTGGTTCTCCCCGCGTATAACGCCGCAGCGACTCTGGAGAGAACCTGCTGCGAGATTCCCCGAGACCTCATCGACGAAGTTTTGCTCGTCGATGACGCCAGCCGGGATGACACAGTTGCTGTTGCCCGCCGGCTCGGTATTCGCACCGTGGTCCATGACCGGAACCGGGGCTATGGCGCCAACCAGAAGACCTGCTATCGAGAAGCTCTTAAGCTGGGAGCGGATGTCTTCATCATGCTGCATCCCGATTATCAGTACACCCCGCGTCTGCTGCCCGCCATGGCCGCAATGATCACCAGCGGAGAATATGAGGTGGTCCTGGGTTCCCGGATTTTGGGCGGCACCGCTCTTCGTGGCGGAATGCCGCTTTACAAATACGTCGCCAACCGCTTTCTCACGGTCTTTGAGAACTTCATGACAATGGCCAAGCTCTCCGAGTACCACACCGGATATCGAGCCTTTACACGGGAAGTGCTGCTAACCCTGCCTTTGCTGGAAAACTCGGATGACTTCGTTTTTGACAACCAGATCCTGGTGCAGGCCTTATATTTCGGGTTCCGAATCGGCGAAATCAGCTGCCCGACCAGGTATTTTGCCGAAGCGTCCAGTATCAATTTTGCGCGCAGCCTGCAGTATGGGCTCGGAGTCATGAAAGTGGCCAGCCAGTATCGATTGCAACGCTTGGGCCTGGCCAATTTCCGTATCTTTGATCCCCAAGGGCGAAAGCTGAGCGACGAGGATGAATGAAGGACAAAGCGGGTTCTACCTGCGTGCTTATAGCCGGCTGCCCGATTTTCTGAAGCGTCGAATTAATCCGCTCGAGTATGCCATCGAGGATTTCATCAAGGCAGCGGCCCAAGATTCACCAGGCCGTGTCGTACTGGACGCAGGGGCCGGAGAAGCCCGTTTCGCGCGTCATTTCCGAAATCAGTTTTATCTGGCTATCGATTCATGCGTCGGCGATTCAACCTGGGACTATTCCCGGGTACAGGTTGTCGCCGATTTGAGCGCCCTTCCACTGGCTGCCGCCACGGTCGATACAGTCCTGAATGTTCAGGTCCTGGAACACGTGAGAAACCCGCTGCTGGTTCTTTCGGAAATCTATCGGGTCCTGACCCACGGAGGCAGGCTCTATCTGACGGCCCCTCAAGGCTGGTGTGAGCATCAGCAGCCCCATGATTTCTACCGGTTCACTCGGTTTGCTCTCCAGGATCTTCTTTCTTCTGCCGGCTTCAGCGAGATTGAGATCAGGCCTTTCGGGGGGTATTTCCACTACCTGGGGCACCGATTGACGTTTATCCCGAAGATTCTCTTTCCGCGCCTTCCGTGGATTGCCCGCGTGCTTCTTTTTCCGTTTGAATTGGCAAGTCTGGCGCTTTTCTGCCTGGTACTGCCAATCGCCTGTTACTACCTGGATCGTCTCGATCCGAATCCAGAGTTTACCCTGGGTTATCGGTGCGTCGCTCGCAAACTTTCGACCACAGAGAAAGGCAGAGAAAAAGAGAAAGACAGAAAGGACT
>DAOTAI010000384.1:316-4983 GCA_035593865.1 Acidobacteriota bacterium | reverse complement strand
CGTCTCAGCTGACTCTTGCCTGCTTTTCACACCCTAGGCCGCCTTTCAGGACCTTACAGTCAGGAGATACGTATGGATTACGTGATTGGTGGTGCGGTTGTCGCCGTCTCCATCATCGCCGCTGCCGCCATTGCTGTATGGTACATCCTCAAGATTCGGGTGATCGACCGGCGGCTCCAACAGGGCCGTGACGCCGCGGCGGAGATTCAGCGTAAGGCGGTCGAGGAAGCCGAGAAGATAAAGAAGGAAAAACTGCTTGAGGCTAAAGACCAGATTTTCGCTTGGCGGGCTGACGCGGAGCAGCAGATACAGGAGCGACGCCGGGACTTCGGCATATTGGAACGGCGGCTCGCTCAAAAGGAGGATAACCTACAACGCGCTGAACAGGCCCTGGCACGCAAAGAGCGAGATTGGGAATCGCGATTGGAGGCGGTTAAGAAGAGGGAACGGAAGGTTTCCGAAAATGAGGCGCGCCTGGAACAACTCATAGCCGAGAACACTCGCCGGCTGGAAGCGCTGGCCGGCATGACCGCCGAAGAGGCGAAACGGCAACTGATCAGGACGGTGGAAAACGAAGCCTTGCGGGAAGCGGCCTTGCTGGCCAAACGAATCGAGGAAGATGCCCAGGAGAAGGCCGAGCGTGAGGCACGAAAAATCATCACCCAGGCCATCCAGCGCTGCGCTGCCGAACACGTCGTGGAATCAACTGTATCCGTCGTTGACCTCCCTTCCGAGGATATGAAAGGGCGCATCATCGGGCGGGAAGGCCGCAATATCCGGGCACTCGAGCAAGCGACCGGCGTGGATCTGATCGTCGATGACACTCCTGAGGCCGTGATACTCTCCGGTTTTGATCCCCTGCGGCGCGAGATCGCCAAACTATCTATCGAGCGTTTAATAAAGGACGGAAGGATACATCCGGCTCGTATCGAAGAAGTTGTAATGAAAGTGCAGGATGAAATGGAATCCAGGCTACTCGAGGACGGGGAGCAAGTAGCCTTCGAACTCGGAATCCGTGATATGCATAAGGAGCTCCTGCGCTATCTCGGACGCCTGAAATACCGGACCAGCTACGGGCAGAACGTCCTTTACCACTGCCGGGAAGTCGCTTATCTGGCCGGAATTATGGCCCGCGAGGTGGGTGCTAACGTGATGGTCTGCACCCGGGCCGGCCTGATTCATGACATCGGTAAAGCAGTTGACAGAGATCTCGAGGGAACTCACCTGCAGCTTGGGGTTCAACTGGCCAGGAAGTACGGCGAAGATGAAGAGGTCATCCATGCCATGGAGGCACACCACTTCGATGTCGACTTTCGGACCCTGGAAGCTGTCCTAGTGCAGGCTGCCGATGCTATTTCAGCTGCTCGGCCAGGTGCCCGGCGCGAAGTGCTGGAGAACTACGTAAAACGCCTCGAGAAGCTCGAAGCAATTGCCAGTTCTTTTAACGGCGTGGCAAAGGCTTTTGCCTTACAGGCGGGGAGAGAAATACGAATCATAGTAGAGAGTGGCAAGGTTTCTGACGAGCAAGCCTACTGGCTGGCCAAAGACATTACTAAGAAGATTGAAAACGACCTTCAGTACCCCGGACAGATTCGCGTGACCGTCATTCGGGAGATGAGAGTGGTCGACTACGCCAAGTAGCGGCGGAGGTGATTGCCCCGTTTCGCGCTCGCAACGTCTTGATTCTATGATTCAATTGATCGCGGTCACACTCATCAAGATTCATGAGAATACTGTTTGTTGGGGACATCGTAGGAAGGCCGGGCCGGAAACTGCTCAAGGATCACCTTTCGGACCTACAAGCACAATACGAGGTGGATTTCACCATCGTTAACGTCGAGAACGCGGCCGGAGGCTACGGAGTTACTCCGGCACTCGCCGAGGAGATCCTTGGCTATGGCGTTGACGTGATGACAACTGGCAACCACATTTGGGATAAGCGCGAGTTGTTCGAATTTCTGGATCGAGAACCCCGCTTGCTAAGGCCCGGCAACTATCCAAAGGGTGTACCCGGCCACTTCGTTCATATCCGGGAAAGTCGCTCCGGAACCCGCGTGGCGGTTATGAATCTTCAGGGGCGGGTCTTCATGCCCTTGACCGACTGCCCGTTCCGACTCGCTGAACGGGAACTGCCAAAGATTGCCCGGGAAACGAAAATCATTGTGATCGATTTCCATGCTGAGGCCACTTCCGAGAAGCTCGCCTTGGCGTGGTTCCTCGATGGACAGATTTCCGCGCTCATAGGAACTCACACCCACGTGCCAACGGCCGATTGCCGTGTCTTCCCCAAGGGCACAGCCTATATCTCCGATGTGGGAATGACCGGACCCTACGATTCGGTAATCGGCATGGAAGTGGAAGGCTCTCTTTCCCGGTTTCTGACCGGTATGGCCCCGCGAATGGAAGTCGCTTCGGGAAATCCACATCTTTCTGCGGTCCTGATAGACGTCGATGAGGGCACCGGGTTGTCAAGATCAATCCGGAGGGTGGAGCGCTAATCGACCGCCGCGTTAGGCTCGTCCCGCAGCGCAGGCATCAACTGTCCATTCCCAAGGCTTGGCGCAAGTACCGGCCCGTATGGGAAGCCTTCACCTGGGCTACTTCCTCAGGCGGACCCTGCGCAACCAGATAGCCGCCCTGGGCGCCTCCCTCAGGTCCGAGGTCGATAATCCAGTCGGCCGATTTAATGACATCCAGGTTGTGCTCAATGACAACGATCGTGGCGCCATGGCTCAAGAGCTTGTCGAACGCGCGGGTCAACTTGTGAATATCATCAAAGTGCAGACCCGTGGTCGGCTCGTCGAATATGAACAGCGCCCGGGGTGTCGCAGATTTCGAGAGGTACGAGCACAGCTTTATTCGCTGGGCTTCACCGCCCGAGAGCGTGTTGGCCGGTTGGCCCAGCCGTAAATAGCCGAGGCCGATTTCCTGGAGCACCTTCAGCTTCCGGACGAGAGCCGGATGAGTCCTGAAGAACTCGATTGCCTCGTGAACGGTCAAGTTCAGGACGTCCGCTATATTCTTGCCCTTATACTTAATTTCAAGGATTTTGCTCTTGAAACGCGTTCCTTTGCAGTCTTCGCACAACAGTTCTACGTCCGCCAGGAATTGCATCTCGACGGTGACGACGCCCGCGCCCTGGCAGGTCTCGCAGCGCCCTCCCGAGACGTTGAATGAAAAATGTCCGGGGGGCAGGTTATTCGCTTGCGCTTCCCGCGTAGCGGCGAAGATCTGGCGGATGTCGTCAAAAGCCTTGATGTAGCTGACTGGGTTTGAGCGGGGTGTCTTGCCTATGGGAGTCTGATCCACCAGAATAACTTCCCCAAATTCCTGCCAGCCCTCGATCGCGTCGTGTTCTCCCACGGAAACAGTAAAATCGCCTTTCAGGCGACGTATGCCAGGATAAATGATGTCCTGAACCAGCGTCGACTTGCCAGATCCCGAGACACCAGTGATGCAAGTCAGCACGCCTGCCGGAATGCGAACATCTATGTTCTTGAGATTATGCTCGCGGGCGCCCCTGACGAGCAGCCCAACTCCGTTCGGCGAGCGACGGAAGACAGGAACTGGTATCTTTAACTGCCCGGCCAGGTAGCGGCCGGTTAATGACTCTGGATTCGCCAGCAGGGAAGGGAGTCCACCGCTGTGAATCAGCCTGCCACCCGTCTCTCCGGCGCCCGGGCCCAAGTCGAGGATATGGTCGGCCGCTTCGATCATCTGCTTCTCGTGTTCCACCACCACAACGGTGTTGCCGTGGTCACGCAGTTGCTTGAGAATCTCTATAAGCCTGGATTCATCGCGGGGATGAAGTCCGATGGAGGGTTCATCCAGAACATAGAGCGTGCCGACCAGGGATGAAGCTAAGGACGCGGCAAGTTGGATGCGCTGCATTTCACCGCCGCTCAGTGTCGAGGTGACACGATCAAGCGAAAGATAATCCAGCCCGACCTTGATGAGAAACCCCAGGCGTTGCCTGATCTCCTTGAGCAGCTTTTCGGCAATCGCTTCGTCAATCTCAGGAAGTTTCAGATTGTCAAAGAAGTCGCTGACCTCGGAAATCGGCAGGTTGGTCAATTCAGTGAGGCGTTTGTCTCCCACGTAGACATCCCGGGCCTCCTGGCACAGGCGTTCGCCGCCGCAGTCGGGGCACCGAGCATATCCGCGGTACCGGCTGATGAAAATCCGGACGTGCATTTTGTACTTCTTCCGTTCCAGGTAACGGAAAAAGCCCTTGACTCCTGGGAAACCCTTGTCGCCGTTCCAGATACGGCGCCGAAATTCCTCCGGCAGCTGGTTGTAGGGTACGTCCATGGGTATGTTATTGGCTTCAGCGTAAGCCAGCAGCCGTCTGTAGAATTTCCGGTAGCGGGGCTTCATGAAAGGATCAACCGGCCCTTCCTTGAGTGTCAGGCGAGGGTCGGGAATAACCAAGTCGGGGTCGATGGTCATGGTATTGCCGAAGCCTTGGCAGGTCGGGCAGGCGCCAAACGGGTTGTTGAACGAAAACAGGCGAGGTTCGGGTGCCCGGTAGGTGATCCGACAATACTGGCATTCAAAACGGTCGGTAAAGCGTAGTCGTTGCTCTACCCTTCCCTGTGCGGGATCGGCCAGGACAATCGCTTCGGCCACTCCGTTTCCTTCACGGTAGCAGGTATCGATCGAATCGG
>DAOTAI010000384.1:0-306 GCA_035593865.1 Acidobacteriota bacterium | reverse complement strand
AAATCCCATCCTCTATGACCACTCGGTCAACCAGCACCGAGAGGCGCGCCAATTCACCCTCGGAGGGAATCCAATCGACCACCTGCTTTACTACCGCTCCCTGCGGCTCATTCACCACAAGCCGATGAAAGCCCTGCTTGAGCAGGTTCTCACGAATCTGCTGCCCCGCGGCTCTTTGCCCGTCGCCCTCGACATGAAGGTCAAGCAGGCTGTTGCTGAAAGGGAAACAAAGGTAGAGTCGGGAACCCGTCGGCAGACTCTGCAGTTGATCCACGATCTGGTCGACGGTGTCTCTCTGGACCGGGC
>DAOTAI010000383.1:0-4987 GCA_035593865.1 Acidobacteriota bacterium | reverse complement strand
GGAGCCTGCAGGGCCGTAATCCAGTCGATCCCCTCCTCGGCGCTGAGATCCTCGCGGATGCGGGAGCTGGTGATCAGACCCCGGTCTCCAACCACCAACCGACGCAGACCGAAACCGCGGCGTAGTTTGTCGATCTACGCCGACAGCGTGGACGGATCGGCCGTGTTGTCTTCGAAGACCTCCACCGCCAAGGGCACCCCGCGCGGTTGCAAATCAACCCGACGACGATTTGCGGTTTGCCCTTCTTGCCGTCGCGCGAGTAGCCCGGCCGGGCCGGCGGACAGCGGCTCCCCTCGAAATAGGCGGAGAATTTGAGGAACTTCGGTCACGGTTAGAATGTTTGCTGCAGGAACTCCACGATGGGGAAGGAGGAATCTCTGCGCCCTCGCGTCCCCAACGTTCCGGCACCACTGGAAGTCGCGGGACACTCGTCCTGGAGACAGACTTCCCTTGCGAAACAGAACTGCGCGAGCACTTTCGAGCATTGCGGAAGTTCGTAGAGACTCCAGACACTACTTTCAGCGACTTTCTTCAGAGATTGAGCGCCGTTTATCCCGACACCTGTCCTCGGTTGCTCGACCTTGGTTGTGGTGATGCCTCCTTTCTCAAGGAGGTTCAGGAGTTGTCCTTTCAGGTATTTGGCCTTGATGTCGATCGCGCCGCGTCAGAAGCTTTCGATCAAACCGAAGCTTCTCCGAACCTCTTTTTCTGCAATTACACCAGACGGTTCACCTTGCGGGAGAGACACTCACGAGGCACAAGGACTGCGAAATTCCAAATTATCACTTGCTGGAATATACTCGAGCATGTACCGGAGCGACAGCTTAGCGATCTTCTGACAACGCTTCGACGGCATCTCGACGTCCGACTCGGTCTGTTTCTGGCCTCCATTAGTCTGCGACCGTGTTATCTAGCTCACGGCGAGTGCCATCCTGCTGCGAGGCCGGAGTCATGGTGGAGGAATCTGTTTCGCAACTGCGGCTTCTTTCTCCTGGACGGGACCTTTGACTACCTGGGCCCGTTTCCCACACGATTCCGGACCCTGGGAGATGCGGGAGATCTGTGCTTCATTGCCGCCACCTCTAGGTGGAACAACGAAGTTGCTTCTCGAATCGACCAGCTTTCGGAGCATCGCTTCGCTGCGGCGTCGCCCGGCTGGCGTGAACTCACTCAGCGGTGGGCCTCCCTGGAATCTTCCGTGCAGCGATTGCAGAAGCTGGAGAGTTCGCTCTCGGAAGATCTGAACAGGCTCGAAAGTGGACTCAGCAGATTACTCTCCCGCTCAGCCGGACTCGACGTTTTCGATTTGCCGAACCCCTTTCTTGCCAGGGCGATGGTGGTTGCCGAGTACTGCCGCCAACACGGCATCACACGTGTTGCGCTCTTCGGTGCCGGCCGCCACACTCATGCTGTCCTACAAGCCTGGAAGTATCTCCAGGGACCACACGTCGAAGTCGTAATCGTGAGCGACCCTCAGAGCCGCGAATTTCAGGGTATTCCCATTGTTAAGGCAGGAGATCCTCTCCCTGACCCAGTGGAGGCCATCATCCCCTCCTCCCATTGTTACGAAAAGGAAATGCGAGCGGTCGCAAAGAAGGCTTATCCTCAGTTGCCTTGGATTCCGTTTTGGCGCCGGTGAACCAACGAACCACACATCGGTCCGGCTCACTACTTCCTTGGCCGGAGGGACAGGAAACCCAACCTCCGTTTGTTTCTCCTTGACGGGTGACCGCCATGCCTTGACGAGGGAAACGAAGGTTTCTCTGACATCGTGTCATGAAGGTTATTCTCAGGACAGACCATCCAGTAGCTACCGAGAGTCCTGACCATCAGTTCCCTCTCGGCACCGCAAAGGACAACTTTCGGTGGCCTCCCTTTACCAGGAAATTGATTGCGCTGTACGGTGGGGAACCCATCAAGGTGCTGGATTTGGGATGTGCAGGAGTAGGCTTCGTCAAAGAGGTTCTCGACTTCGGCCACTTTGCCATCGGCCTCGAGGGAAGCGACTACTCTCTACGACACAACCGAGCGGAGTGGTCAACCATCCCTGAGCATCTCTTCACCTGCGATTGCAGTAAGCCTTTCGAACTCTTCTTCCAACGAGGCAATGGCAGAGAGCCCGCCTACTTCGACGTCGCTACAGCCTGGGAAGTACTGGAACACTTCACTGAGGAGCAGTTGCCTACACTCTTGGCGAATGTCAAACGCCACCTGGACCCTGACCGCGGTCTGTTCGTGGTTTCAATACATTTGCACTCCTGTCTCATCGACGGAGTGGAGTACCATCCGACAGTTCGCCTGGAATGGTGGTGGCGCGACCTACTAAGAACGAACGGATTCTTTCTCCTCGATAGAGCCCTCGAGTATTTCGACGAAGATTGGGTCCGCGGACCCCACCAGAATACGCCGGGCAGTTTTCACGTAGTGGCCGGTCTTGCACACGACAGTTGGATCGCTCGCCAAGTCGATAGAATGGCCACCGGTACTTTTCCCCACGGGCGACTCCAGCGCGTTGAACTCAAGCAGCTGACTAAGGCTTTGCAAGAGCGGCTGGCATCGGTTGAAGAGGAGCGTAACCACCTCCACACTCACCTGGAGAAGTTGCGCAAGGAACAACGCCGTCTTGAGAGATTTCTCCAAGATCTAGACACGGCACTGACGCGAAAGTTCTGCGACAGCCTTGCGCTCCGCGAGCCCTTGCTCCCATTGATGTGTCTCCACGCACTCCTCGCCGTCGAGGAATGCCGTCAACGTGGTGTGAACGCCGTTGCGTTTTATGGAACCGGGACACATTCTACCTTGTTGCTTCCCCTCTGGCTTTCTCTCGGCCGCCCCTCCGTACGTGCATTTCTCGCCTCCCAACCCGACGCTCATCTCTTCAAAGGAATTCCGGTCATTCCTGCAGGCTCACCTCTTCCCTGCTACATAGATGCCGTTGTACCCTCTTCTCATCGATACGAGAAGCAGATGTACCGTGCTTTTCTAAAGCACTACTCCCACTTGGCATGGATTCCCTTTTGGACTCGAAGGACTACCCCCTGCCTTGGAGCTGACCATGATTAGGAAAATCGGGTGCTTATCCTACACCCCTCTCGGTTACGGCACTCCCCAGATCACCTATCTTCTCAACTCACTCGCGAAGATCTACGAGCCCCCTGAACCCGTAGCCGTATTCGCACCCTTCCTGGAAGATTATCCCATCCGCGACGAGTGCTTCCCCGATTTTTCCATTTTTCACTTCTGGCCCGAATTCGAGCACCAAAGGGCACTGCGCTCTGTGATGCCCGACCTCGTCTCTTATGTCCGCAAGTCTGGACGAAAAAATATCGGCATCTACGGGGCGGGAACTCACACGACGGTTCTCCTCCGCCTCTGGCGCCGCTACGGCGGCCCGCCAATTGCTTCGCTCATAACAACGCAACCTCCCGTTCGAGCCTCTTTTGAGGGCATTCCCGTGATCGGCGTAAATGACGTCACACCCGGCTCTCTCGATATGGTTATCCTATCCTCCCACGCTTTCGAGCGCGAGATGGCAGCGGAAATGCGACGCCGACATCCCGAGCTGCCATTTATCGCTATCTACAACCCGCATCTCTCACACTTCCCCCCAGATCGGAAGGTTGACGAGACAACACTTCTGCCTCACGACTACGAGGATTTTCGCTGCCTAAGCGCCGCCCAATGGATCGATATCTTTCGCCCCGATCTTCTTATCTGCACCCACTTTATCTACTTCCGGGCACTGCTTCAGGCTTCCCATCGACCAAAATACCTTATCTATTACTGCTTTGAATTACCCGGTGGCTCTTGCGGCTACGAGTTGGAGTCCCGACACTGGGAGGAACATAACTCTCTTCGAGAGCGAATCGACCTTGCAATCTTCCCCGAGAAGCATCGAAGAGATTATTATTGCGACCTATTCGACTTCGGCTCTGTACCTTCTGCAGTGATTTACAATGCCCGACCGCTTTCGGCTACAGCACCCGTCCGAGCGAGCGAGCGGAACGGCAGGATCCTCGTCCAGGGAGCGCTGAGCTTCCGCCAAAACCATATGGACTACTTAGTCAGGCGGCGCCGGCCGATTCCCCATGTCGACGTCTATGGCTTACTTCAGGATCATGACCCAACCAAAGACATACTAACCAACCCGGATATTGCAAAGAGGCATGGGTTCTCTTATTGTGGATTCCTGGACAACACGTCCTTGGCACTGCGACGCCGTTACTATTCTTACCTTTACGTCGCCTGGAAACCCTTGTCATTTGATACGCTATACGCTTGTCCAAACAAGTTCTTTGAATCCATTGGGGACGGCGTACCTCCTATTGTTGCACCCCATCCGCAGTGCCGGGAAATTGTCGAGAAATACGACTGCGGAATTCTACTTCAGGACTGGTCTCTGACATCCTTTGAGCGCGGCTTGGAGGAGGCCGAAGAAGTTTTTCGAAGCACGCGATACGATCAGTTGGTGGCGAATTGCCGGCAAGCCCACGAGGAGGAACTGTGCTGGGAGAGGCAGTTCGAGCTACTGAGGCCCTTCTTACCTGCGAGGGCGGAGCAGGTGTCCGTTCGACGGGGGGAAAGGAGGAAGAAATTCGCTCTCTTGGATCCCTCGTTGAGCAACGAGACGGGACACTTCTACCCCTATGCGCGGCATGTTCTCGGGGGAGCGCGCAGACTTGGTTTCGAAAATGTCGTAGGGACGAATCGAAGACTGGAGGTGGACCTGGAGGACGTAGATCGGCTGTATCCCGTCTATTGGCGCGACTATTGGGGGCGTGACCTAAGCTTGCCTCATCGACCAAAACGCGAGGATTCAAGTCGGCTTTTTGTCAAGCACACTAAGTTCATCCTGGAAAGAGAACAGTTCCAGGCTGAGGATCACATCTTTATCCCCAACATTTCCGACTTCGATCTAGCACAGTTGGCAATTTACCTGGTCAGTGAGCTAGACCCCGAGGCACCTACTTGGCACGTTTTCCTACGG
>DAOTAI010000382.1:0-4999 GCA_035593865.1 Acidobacteriota bacterium | reverse complement strand
GAACAGACTATCTCCTGGTCGGGGAATCACCCGGTTCAAAACTCGCCAAAGCCGAAGAGCTTGGTGTTCCACGAATAACGGAGCAGGAATTGCGGACAATGCTGGGCCGCTGACCGCCGAGAAGCTCTTCTGATCCGCGCAATCCGTGCTATCCGTTCTATCCGCGGGTATCTATCCCCGCGGATAGAACGGATAGCACGGATTACGCGGATGAGGTTACTTGCTTCGTCCAACAAAAAGTCGCCGCTCTCTAGACAAAATGTATAGACTGATTGTTACGGAGGCCGACATGTGGAGTTCTCAGAGGCTGAAAGCGCCGCCATCCGCCCAGTTCTTTGCGGCTTTGATGGTCACCGGTGATGGATTTCACCAGGGAGCGGAAGAAGCGTTATCTGAGGCTTTCGGTCCGCTCGATCGTCATTCGCCCCGGTATGAGTTCAGCCGGTTCAGCACGTATTACGACAGGGAAATGGGCGGACCCGTCTGGAAGTACTTCGTGACTTTCAAACGCCTGCTCCCGGTTGATCTGCTTGTGGACGTCAAGCTTCAGGCCGAGGAGATCCAAAGGCGCTTCGCGATTTCAGAAAAGGATGGCCCCAGGCGCACGGTGAATGTGGATCCCGGATATCTGACCGGTTGGAACCTGGTTCTTTCCACGGTCAAGAATCATGCTCATCGGCTTTACCTGGGCCAGGGCGTTTACGCGGAAGTCACACTGGTCTTCCGCCATCACCAATGGGAGGCCCTGCCCTGGACCTATCCAGATTACTGTTCAAAGCACGTGATTGACTTTTTTACGTTGGTCAGATCAGATTATTTGAAGCGGCTCGGAGAAGCGAACAGTGTCTCCAGCCGGGTCTGAAAGGGCATACATTGAGACTTGAACCTTGTCCGAATTGCGGTTACGTGTCTTGTGACCGCGGTGCGTATTGCCCGGTCTGCGGTCTGCAATTGACCCACCCGTTATGGAAGAAGGTCGGCGCTTGGGTCCTCCTGGTTCTCATCGCCTACGGATGGGTCAGATGCAACCTCACTTTTATGGACGGAATCGGCTAGGCGATAGCCGGCAAAAGGGGTCCCATGCGGGAATACCGGAAAGGCGATGTCAGCTACCGTTACGCTGCTGCTTCAAAGGTAGGGCTGGTTCGGAAGAACAATGAAGATACCCTGCTCCTGGTGCCGGAAGTGGGGCTTTTCGGGGTATGCGACGGTCTAGGCGGACACGCTGCCGGTGAAATCGCCAGTTCTCTAGCAGCCGACGCTTTCAGCAAAGCTATTAGCGAGTCACGCCAGGCGGATATTTGGGATGTCTTGTTCCAGGCTATCCTGAGAGCGAATTCGTCGATTATGGAGGAGCAGTCGCGCACTCCGGCCCTGACCGGCATGGGGACTACCCTAAGCGCGATCTGGATAGGAGTCGGGGGTTCGAACGAAGCGGCCATTGCTCACATCGGTGACAGCCGGATCTATCGCTATCGGGACTCGTCTCTGGAGCAACTAACCGAAGATCACTCACCGGTCTTCGAGCTATACAGGAGGGGCTTTATAAGCAAGGAGGAGATGCAGCGGCATCCTCAGAAGAGCCTCATTGACCGATGCCTCGGCATCTCCTCGGTCGTCGAACCACAGATCCTCTCGCTTCCCCTCCATCCCGGGGATCGTTTCCTGATATCCACGGATGGATTAACTGACAGCCTTAACGACGACCAGATCTCAGGAACGTTAAAAGAGTGTTCATTGGAAGGCGCGCTCGGGCGGCTCTTTGAAGATGCCTACCGAGCCGGCGCCCCCGATAACATAACGGTTGTGCTAGTCGAGATTATTCAACCAGCGGGTATTACTCACAACTAATGTTGCAGGACTTCAGAAAGGCTTTGTCATCCTCGGTCAGCTCCCACTGAATGAGAACCTCTTCTGTTTGCGGAACGCGAGCTTTCTGCTGTCCCTTTTGTTTTTCCTTATTGTCCATACTGCCTTACCTCATCCTTACGACGCCGCCCCAGGGGTGGCTCGGGACCATCGCCCGCTGCTGCGCCGTATTAAAACGCAGAAGCCTTATATCACAAAATGGTCTTGTCAAGAGGTAAAATTCGCTCTATTTTTCGGGCTTTTGCCAAGAGATTGAGCTGTGGAGAGATAACGGCAGGACAGGAATGACCCCTTTACTTACTAGTTCCCGGACCTCGTTCCAGACGTCCTCATGCTCGTGGAAAACCTCCCTGGTGGCCAGACAGGTGGACGGTCTGTCTTTGCTCCTCAGGACATGAGAGATCATGATCGCGGCAGCTCTCTCCCCGTAGCGGGCCAGAACGTGTGCCGCAGAGTCGCCGAATTGTTCCAGCAGATAAAGCCCTTTGAGCAGGTCCGATAATTCCTCAAAAAGGCCGGACAACAAACCTCGTGTCTCTCGGAAGACAGCGGGAGAAATCACTAGCTGGGCCAGCTGCATATGGTAAGTACGCAACCCCTCGGCCAGAGCCGAGGCCAGGACCAGATCCTGGTCGGCTGACTTTTCGCCGGCTTCGGTCAAAGTCTTATAGGTTTGTCCCATGGCGGCTACAAACACAACTGGCGTCTGCATCGTCCCTTCGAGCAGCCTGTCGGTTGTGGAATGAATGCTCTTTTCGTCAGCAATCTCGTCACTTTGTAAACTGATGGAAGTCAGCTCGTTAACCATCTGTTGCCCTTTTTCCGCCAACATCATGCCACATTTTCCAGTTGCGACAAAACTTCGCCACCCTCGATTCCGTATTAAATAGTGTACAAAGGAACGAGACTCCCCGTTTCTGAGGTGTATGATGATTGAATTGCAATCTGACTTACGTCAACAGATCTTCGAAGGGATCGTGGAGCAGATCCGTACAATGCCTTCTCCGCTTCGCGAGGTGTTCGTGCTGCGTCATTACGAGGGACGGACGGAGCCGCAGATTGCCGATTTGATGGGTATTCAGCAAAGCCAGGTCGTCCATTTGCTGCGTCAGGCCGAGCGGTTGCTTTACCATCGAGTCCGGGATTTACGCCCGCCACTGGATGACTCGTTCTATCTGGAATGAGTGAGTCGCCCCACCTGATCGGGGGATATTGCGCTTGATCTTTGCTGATCGCGCGTTCCCTCCCCTGCCCGATGTTGGCTGTAAGGACTTTACGCTACTTCTTGATGTTGGCATCGATCTCGCGTAAATATTGCGCCGAGGTGAAATATGAGATGCCGACGCCGAAACGGTTGTGGGTTCTACGCCCGTAGTACTGAGGAATGGAGAAAACGTTATTGTAATACCCCCAATCACCGGGAGTGTGCCCGCTATCGCAATGCCGCGAAAGGAAGAAAGATTCCAGGAAATCTGCTCCCGACTGGGGAATTTACCGTGTCCACCGGTTCCTTCGAGCCTCAGCGAGAGCAATAGCCTGGGAATGAGCACGACGATTTAGAGAGGTCCTACGCAGTCGTCGAAAGCCAAAGGCGCCTGCGCTCCGGCCGAAAAATGTCAGAACTCCATGTTCTCGACCTTCCAGGGGGACTACGGAAAAAGGGCGAGAACTATCTGAATTCGTATAAATAAGACCCTCGCTCAGGGTAGCGCTCCTACCTCCACGTGAGCGCTCGCTTCGATACCCACTGAATTTGTTCTTACCGATGCTGTCGGTTAGAATTGTCTCCAACGCTTTTTCACGCAACCAGTTGCCGCTTACGGATTTAACGCAATCGGACAATTACGTCCCACGGTGTGGAGGTGCATGTCATGCTAAGTGACCGGATGAGAGAGGCGATCAACGATCAGATCAATGCGGAACTTTACTCCGCCTACCTTTATTTGAGCATGGCGGGCCACTGCGAAGCGGTTAACCTGCCGGGCTTTGCAAGCTGGATGAAACAGCAGGCCAAGGAAGAGGTCACTCACGCCATGAAGCTTTTCGAATACCTCAATGATCGAGGCACCCGCGTGGCTTTAAAGGCTATAGCAGAACCACCGCTCGAGTTCGCTTCTCCGGTGGACATCTTTCAGCAAACTCTCGATCACGAGAAAGCGGTGACGGACCGCATTAACAGACTTTACGCCATGGCGCTAGAGGAGAACGACTACGCTACTCAGAATATGTTGCAGTGGTTTATTGAAGAGCAGGTCGAGGAAGAGAAGACGGCAAGCCAGGTGCTCGAGCAGCTGAAACGGGTCGGTGACCAAGGGACTGCCCTGGTTATCATGGATCGGTACCTGGCCGAGCGCAAAGACTGATCCGTACCAAAATCCCGCCTTCAAGCGGCCCTAATACCGTTTTGAAGCATCGGAAAGTACGTAGTCCCGGTTTTAGCTGGGCGGCTCGAGTTTGGCGAAAATACACATGTCTATAAAACAGGACAACGCACACTCGCAACTGCCGCTACGAGCCGAGCTTGCGAGCACAACGGTCAGGCTTGCGAGCGGCAGGTTGAGGCGTGGCGCGGCGGTTGAGTGACTCGCCGTTTTGTGGCGAGTTGTATCGAAACCCCTGGTGGTTGAGTGACGCGCCCGCTTTGTGGGCGCGTTGTACCGAAACCCGCGCCACGCCTCAACCGCTCGGACCGCCTTCGACTCTCCCTCGACCGCAGCGCCGGGGAGAGCACGGGGTTTCGATACACCGCAAAAAACGCGGCACTCAACCGCCGTGCTCTCCCGGCCCGCTCACGCCTCCGAGCTTGACCGGTATGCGCAGACTCTCCATTTGGCCTGTCGCTTGTCCGGACAGCGGTGGGCTTATTCTAGCGCTTACGCCCTGCTGGTCGCATCAGAGGTCCGTCAGGACCGACACGTTTGTAGAAACCACCGAAGGCTAAAGACCCAGGTCCGTAGGACCGGCACGTGAACTCCCTGCACCGCCTCCTCACCTATAAGTGTCTGCCGCCAAAAAGCCACTTTTGCCGCTTGGGCTCAATTGCAAGTCACGTGTCGGTCCTGACGGACCTGGGTCAAAGCCTTCACGTGTCCCTATAAACGTGTCGGTCCTGACGGACCTCCAGTCAGGA
>DAOTAI010000381.1:0-5024 GCA_035593865.1 Acidobacteriota bacterium | reverse complement strand
GATCCCCCGGGCCCCAGTCTGGATGCAGAAAGCCGGCCTGGAATGGCTGTTTCGCCTGCTGCAGGAGCCTGGGCGGATGTGGAAGAGATACCTCGTTACGAATTCGCTGTTTATCGCGCTCCTAATCAAGGAACTTTTCCGGGTTAAGCTGGGATGGTCGAAGTCACAGCCAGCCCGGAGGGGGTCAGTCTGATGGTTACTCTCTTTCTGCTCGTCGCTCTTTTGGTGTGGCTGCCCCTCGCCTTCGCTATTCTTTCGAAACGCCCGCTCGTGGTTCTTCTCATATGGCTGGTCTTGGGGCCTGTTATTTCGAATGTTGTCAAATGGCCGGGAGCGAACCCCTTCTTCTGGACCGGCCCGGAATCAGACAAAGAGGGCGGATATCTGACACTCCCGAGTACGGTGACTCTGGAAGAACTGCTCGAGCCGACGCGCCTCGTTATTGTTACCCTTCTGGCGCTCATAATTCTGCAGGCGATCGTCGCGAGAAAGGAACCGCAGCCACTGGATAGAACCGAAAAAGCCATGGTTTTCTTTTCTATCCTCCTGGTATTCAGTTCGGTCATCTTCTCAAACCGCATGCTGTTTGGGCTGCGGATCACCATCGATGTCTTCCTGGTGCCGTTCCTCGGATATTACCTGGGCCGGCGATTTATCAGGAGTGAAAAGCAGTATTGGATGTTGAATCGGGCAATGGTGTATTTGGGCCTGTTGGTGATTGTTACCTGTGCCGCGGAACGGCTGGTCAACACTCAGTTGTTCTATCGGCTGAAAGGCCCGTTCATGCAGGGAGCGCAACGGGGATCGAGCATTTTGCACATAGTAGTCGTTGTCATATTCTTTGCAGTCTTGCTCGATGCGATCACGACCCGGCGTGATCGCTCACATCTGCCGGCTGCTAAGAAAGAAATTCGCACATTAATCATTCTTTCGATGCCACTCGTTATCCTGCTCACCTGGTCGAGAGGAAACTGGCTGGGGCTGGTCGTGGCGCTTTGGGCTTTTATCCTGCTAGGCAGACGGCTTATGGCGCCGTCTCAAAGGATGGCGATAGCGGGGCTGACGTTCATCATCTTACCACTGATCATCTTGGGTGTTCTCCGGATGGAATCGAGCGCAGTAGTGAGCCAGCGTATAGGTAATGTCGAGAATGTGACCGGGCGGCTTGCGACTTGGAAGGTCGTGGCCGATCGAGCCATGGAGAATCCGGTCTTGGGTATTGGTTTAAACGATACCCGCGACGTCCTCGGAAGGGCATCCAGTCAGTCCAACGTTACGGTTTATTCGACGGTTCACAATTCCTACTTGACCCTGTTCACGGAGCTTGGCCTGGTGGGGGTACTGTCTTATCTGGCCATTCTTATCTCACTAGGCCATTCAGGCTGGGTCCTCTATCGAAGGGGGAAAGGCCCCAGGGAACGCTGGCGAGGCATCACCGTGCTCGCAGTGCTGTTGGGCTATCAATTGCCGGGGTTATTTGCTAATACTGTACAGATGTTCGGGTTTGGGCACCTCCTTGTGTTCGTCTTTCTTGGCGGTCTCGTCGGCGCCACTCTCCGACCCGAGAACCTGCTTGCCCCCGGGCTCGCCCTGGTTCGAACCAGGACCGGCCGGCTCATGCAGACCCCGCCTCGGGTGCGGGAGGTTCGGTTTTCGTGAGCAGGGGGAAAATGGCCGCCTCGAGCCCGTCCTCGTCATTGACCGAACGTGCCGGCCGCGCGGTAGGTTTCCGGCTGGGTGGAAACCTGGCCCAAGTGCTCCTGGGTCTTGGCCTCGGCGTGATCCTTGCGCGCATCCTGCCTCCCGAGGAGTTCGGCGTATATGCCGTGGGATTAGCGATTGTGACGGTAGCGGACATCATCAGTTCCGCCGGCATGTTCCAGGCCCTGGTCCAGCGGCAGAATCTCCACCCCGAGGATGAAACTACCGGCCTGTGCCTGCAGCTTGCGTTTGCCTTGGTACTGGGAATTGCTCTCGTGCTGGGGGGACCTTACTTTGCACGGTTCTTTGGGATGCCGAGCCTGGGTGTCCTGGTCCAGGCGCAGGCGGCCGTGCTGGTCATTAAGGCCTTTTCGCTGGTACCCAATACCCGACTCTCACGCGCTTTGGCTTTTGATCGCCTTGCCTTTGTCGATATCATCAGTCGGCTGTTCGGGGGGGTGGCGGCCATTATTATGGGCCTGCGTGGCTTTGGCGCCCTGGCCCTGACAGGCGGCGCCTTGATGAATGCGACGGTCCATACCTTGCTGGCCTGGATTTTCGCCCCTGGGCCGATTCAGCTGCGTCTCAGCCGCGAATCTGCCCGCGCTCTGATGGGGTACGGAAGCGGCATTGTTTTCATTCGAATCTTTAACGACCTGTCTCATCGAGTCGATGTTTTCATTCTAGGGTGGCGCTTCAATGCGGCGGTTGTCGGGTTTTACAACCGAGCTTATCAGCTGATGACCCTTCCCCTTTATCAGTTCACCAACGCGATTAACCAGGTTCTTTTCCCTGCCATGGCCAGGGTTCAGAGCGATGACGAGCGTTTTCGTCGAGGTTTCCTGGGATCTGTCAGCCTCTCAACCATGGTTGCCTTTCCTATGCTGACCCTGCTGTGGACCTGCGGCGATGTTCTCATCCCGTTCCTGTACGGGCAGAAATGGCAAGGGACAGTCCCTTTGTTGACCATGCTGTCTTTTGTCGGTTATCTGCGCATCGTGAACAACCCTAACGGGCTTGTGACGCAGGCTCGGGGCCGGGTCGGAGCTGAGGCGTACCGTCAGGGCGCCTTTACACTGATGATTGCTCTCTTCGTCTTTGCGGGAAGTACATGGGGCATCGAGGGCGCGATTGTCGGAGTGGGGTTCGCGACTGTCCTTTATCTTGTCTTTATGACTCGGCTGGCCCTATCGATAGCCGGAATACCGGCGCTCGAATGGCTGCGCGCCCTAAAAAGCTCCGCCTTGAGCACGGTTGTCATGGCGCCGGTGGTTCTTGGCGCAAAAACATCCCTGGATCATTGGTTACCCGATTTCTTCCTGCTTGTGAGCGTCTCTCTTATCGGCGGGGTCGTCTATCTCCTCGCAATCCGGGTTTTCATGTCATCCGATGAAAGGGAGATCATGGAAAGTGTAGGACGGATTCTCCCCATGAAATTCAGCTGGTTGCCCCGCTTGGTCCTCGGTGTGGGACAGAAGCGGACGGTAACGGCGACGGCGGAATGAATGCTTGACATTCCTCGCCTGGCTTGATGCGCATTCTTTTCTTGAACGATTCCTCTCGAATTGCCGGCGCCGAAAAGAGCCTGGCCCTCCTAGCCGAGCATCTGGACGGCAATCGCTTCCAAAAGCTGGTTGTCTGTCCTCCCGGTGAGTATCCAGGATATTTGCGACAAAGGGGTGTCGAGGTTCGTGAAAGCCAGTTGTACTACTATGCCAGGCGGACTGGCATCACCAGGTACATTGTCTCGCTTCTGAAGGCTTTCTGGCTGGTTCGTTCTTTTCGACCCGACATAATCCACTGCAACTCCTATCGCGCTGCTCACTGGGGTATACCGCTCGCAACCGTATCGGCAGTGAAGACGGTGTGCCATATCCGCGACGCCCGTTACACCCGATGGTCTTCGTGGCTGATGAAAAACAGCCCGAAGTCTGTCCGTTTCATCGCGATCTCGGAGGCGGTTCGTCAGGCACTTCTGGCCGCAGGTGTGAAACCCGAACGCATCGACGTTATTCACAACTGCGCGGACCTTGGCGCGTTTCACCCGGCTGTTGCTCCAGATCCAGCAATTGTCGCCAAAGGAAAGCTGCGGTTGGGAGTATTTGGTCGTATAGAAGAACGGAAAAGACTAATTGACGCAGTAGAGGCGGTAGGGCAGCTCGACGCCGCACGGGAAGCTCACCTCTTTATTGCCGGTGAAGCCTGGACCGGCAAGGGAGTAGAGGTGGAGCGCGAGCTTCGCGCGCGAATTCGAGAGCTTGGCCTGGAGCAACAGGTGACGTTCCTGGGTTACAGAAATGATGTTCCGGAAATCATGGCGGCCCTGGATATCGTTCTGATGCCTGCGGTGGATGAGCCTTTTGCCAGAGTCGTTCTTGAAGGCATGTGTATGGGAAAGCCGGTCATCGGGATCCTGTCGGGAGGAGTTCCTGAGGTCATCGAGAACGGGGTGAGCGGTATTCTGGCGCCTCCCCGTTCTCCTCGCGCGCTTGCCGAGGCGATTGAGTCCCTGGTCAAAGACCCGGGCCTGGCGCGACGCTTGGGCGAGAACGCGAGGCGCCGCGCTTTGGAACAGTTTTCCGTCGAAAGTCACTTAAGCCAGGTGGAAGCGACTTACCGAAAGGTACTGGGACAAACTTCCAGGAAAAAGGTCGCTTACTCCTGGATAGATACGACCCTCAGTCGTGTAGGTGCCAGTAGTAGCGAGTCGACGCCGGTGAAGTATTCAAAGGCGCCCAAGTCCCGGCAAGATCCGCTCGTCGGTCGTCCGTCAAAATCAACCGGGGAGTAAGGCGCGGAGCGCGCTTGATCGATGGCGGCGCTACCAGCGACCAGACGAAAGTCCCCGGCGGAGCAGTTCTTGAAGAGCGACGCGACAGTCTTGCTTTTGGGCAGATTCCCGTCGCAATTGATTCCCAAGTTGTTCTTGATGACGAGGATCGAAGAATTGACCTTGGCAACGTCGTGGTTTGGCAGGTTATAGAAAGTGTTGTTGTATACCAAGGTGGGAGGATGCTGCCCCTTGCTCCAGGTCTTTGACCAGTCTTTCATTCGGATTGCCGAAGACGCCGGGGCAACTCCGTTATAGATGATATTGTTGTACACGCGGTGATTGGCTTCCGGCTCCAGGACGAAGACACCCATGCCCGATTTATTGGAATGGAGAACGTTGTTGTAGAACTTGTGGGAATGCCCGTCGAGGGTGATGGTTCCGTCGTTCCCTTCCGACTTGTCCCCTCCGTAATCGGCCCAAAGAACCTGATTGCGAAAGATATTGTCGTGGATGTCGAAATTCCGGCTGAACTTCTTGGCCTCCAAGCCGT
>DAOTAI010000009.1:0-28096 GCA_035593865.1 Acidobacteriota bacterium | reverse complement strand
GAAGTAAGCCGATTTTTGAGTTTGTCCGCATGAGATGAACGACACCATCGCCAGCAAGAGAATGATAATTTTCGCGTGACTCATTTCGACCTCAAGAACCGTTTTCCCTTGACGCCGCCGAACAAACCCGCGGCCATAATGACCAGTACCGCCAGCCAGAGCCCAATGCACCTTCCTTTTGCATTTCTTCCATCGCCAGGGACTTGGAAAGTTTTATGCTACCATGGCCCCTACGACGGCGAAACCTCGCGACTTCGCCTAAATATACTGTTTTGAAGGAGCTGAAGCTCGTCGCTCATGGACAGGATTCTCCTACTCGAAAAGCGTGACGGAATTGCGGAAACAGTCGCCTGGGTAGAGCGGACGCTGGCGATCTATCAGGCGGCTATTACCGACCCTGAGAGGCACAGCATGTACCGGGAGAAAATGGCTCGTGAAGTCGAGATTCTTATGAGCTATCTGGCTGAGCATCGCCAAGCCGGCAGCGACGCGAAGTAACCAGTGGCACTAGACTTCTGTTTTTCGAATCCTGCTGTGTTCTTGAGCTGTCGATAGGTTTGGACTCCGGGGCGGCGCGGGTCCCCGGAAGTCGGCCCCTCAACTCTCGGTCGCTGCCGCGATGCTGGCGCCTCGTGGGAAGCGATGACCTTGATCAGCAAGACACTTTTCAAGCGCCGCCAGGAACAGTAATACGTTGCTCCTGGTGGAAGCCGCGCCCATCAGCCCGATGCGCCACACCTTTCCCTTGAATGGGCCAAGCCCGGCGCCTATCTCAATGCCGAATTCGTTGAGCAGTTGTTGGCGGACTCGAGCATCGTCGACGCCCCCGGGGACCGCCACCGCGTTAAGCATCGGAAGCTCATACCCCGGTTGGGCCACGTAGTTGATTCCGATTGCTTCTAAGCCTTTCTTCAGTATCCGATGATTGGCCCAGTGGCGTTCCCATCGAGCCTCGAGACCCTCCTCCTTGACGATCTTGAGCGCTTCAAGGAGGGCGTAATTCATGTTGATGGGGGCAGTATGGTGATACAGGCGTTCGGAGCCCCAGTATTGTCGAATCATGGTCAGATCCAGATACCAGCTTTGGACTTTCTTCTTGCGCTTCTCCAGCTTCTGTAAAGCGGCTTCACTAAAGGTAACCGGGGCCAGACCGGGGGGGCAGGACAGGCACTTCTGAGTGCCCGAATAACAGGCGTCTATTTGCCAGCCATCCACGTCCACCTCGATTCCCCCAAGGCTGGTTACAGTGTCGACCAGGAGAAGCGCTCCGTGCGAATGGACGACTTGCGAGATTTCCTCAATGGGCTGCCGGGCGCCGGTTGAGGTTTCGGCATGAACGATGCCGACAATCTTGGCCGAAGTGCGCGCCAGCTCCCGGTCCACCATCTCGGGATCGAAAACCCGACCCCAATCAATCTCCAGGGTTGAAACGTCGGCGCCGCTTCGTTCCGCAACATCAGCCATGCGTTTTCCGAACACGCCATTGACGCAAATGAGAACCTTATCGCCCGGTTCGACGAGATTAATGACACAGGTTTCCATACCGGCGCTGCCGGTTCCTGACATCGCCAGAGTTATCTGATTCCGGGTTTTGAAGACATATTGAAGCAGTGTCCGGATTTCGTTCAGTATTTCCAGAAAAGCCGGATCGAGATGCCCGATAGTGGGCCGGGAAAGGGCTTCAAGCACTCGCGGATCAACATCGGAAGGTCCTGGGCCCATCAGGACCCGCTTGAGAGAACGCGCCTGCAATTCCATTGCCGCTCCTTGATTGGTTGATGACTGACAATTGTCTGGTTCAACTGCTCTCAACGGCCCTATCTTCAATCATCTCTCGGCAATCATCAACCTCGACGGCTGGTACACGCAACGCGGGTCTTCCGCAAGATAATCGCCGGTAAGGGCGTAGGCGCGTGACCGGGAGCCGCCACAAAGATTCCGAAATTCGCAAGCACCGCATTTTCCTTTAAGAGCCGAGCTGTCGCGAAGGCGAAGGAAGAGCGGCGAACTCCTGTAGATATCAACCAAAGAACGCTTTCGGACAGTGCCTGCGGACAAGGGCAGGAAGCCGCTCGGGAATACTTCACCCGTATGCGAAATGAATACCAGCCCTTTGCCATCGTTGATGCCTGCTTGACGCGAGATGACATCCGGTCCGGCAAGGCGAGTTGGCATCTCGAACCCCTTGGCCGGATGGGTCTTTCTATCTTGCTTTCGCTGCTGCGCAACATACCGACGGTAGTGTTGCGCTTCGGTTGTCTTGATGTCAAAAGGCGCTCGCAATGACAGTTTATAAAGGAAAGAAAAGACATCTTCGTACTCCTCTGCCGTCAAGTCATCCGCAACGTCAGCCCGGCCGGTACTTACCAGGAAGAACAAGCTCCAGAGCCGGGCGCCGCACGTCTCGACAAGCTCGGCGATCTCGGAAAGCCGTTCATGGTTGTGTCTTGTGATCGTGGTATTCACCTGGGTTTGAAGGCCGATCCGACGGGCTTCGTTCAAGGCGAAAATGGATTTTTCGAAAGAGCCTGGGACCCTTCTAAAACCGTCGTGGCTCTGGGCGTCGGGTCCGTCAAGACTAATCGCTATCCGCGCCACTCCAACGTCCTTGAACTTCTCGAGGGCCTCCAGGGTGAGTAGAGGAGTCGCGCTTGGTGTAACGGTTGTTCGAAGTCCGAGATTGACGCTATAGCGCAGGAGGTCGAACAGGTCGGGCCGCTCGAGAGGATCTCCGCCCGTGAAGACCATTAAGGGATTAACGAATTGCATCACGGAGTCAAGAAGCTGCATCCCTTCGCTGGTAGTCAATTCGAGCGGATGCCGGCAGGGTTGGGCCGAAGCCCGGCAGTGAATGCAGGCCAAACGACAGGCTTGCGTCACCTCCCAGATAACCAGGAATGGGGAATCGTTAAAGTCTTTCATGAGCTTGTTTGCCTGCCCCTGAACCTATTCCCCAATTCGCCCAGCGGCGATGACTTAGGTCACTGCTTGTGCTTTTGGCAGACCCTTTCATCCGTGTTATCCGCGCTATCCGTTTTATCCGCGCGGGCATTCATGCCCACGGATAAAACGGATAGCGCGGATAACACGGATCCTGGAAAGCGCTGCGCTCCGGGCTCTGTTTCGTTGTAATATCGACATCGGTGCGAAAAGCTCGTGTTGCGTTTCTTCTGGCGTTCCTGTCGGGAGTTCCGGCGCTGGGGGCCGAAATTCTCGTCGCGGCCTCTGCAAACGCTAGTCATGTCATCCGAGACCTGGCAAGCGCTTTCGAGAAAGAGAGCGGACATCGCGTCAGGGTTTCGGTTGCAGCATCAGGGACAATCTATACGCAGATCCTGAATGGCGCGCCGTTTGACGCGTTTTTCTCAGCCGACAAGGAGTACCCGCAAAGGCTTGTGGAAGCCGGGCTGGCAGAGGCAGACTCTCTCACGGTTTATGCGATCGGCCGGCTGGCACTCTGGTCTCCGAACCGGAACGTCGTTGATGTCGCGCGACTCGAGATGAAGGCGCTCGTCCATCCAGGGGTCCGAAAGGTGGCGATTGCCAATCCCCGTCATGCGCCGTACGGTGAGTATGCCTTGGAGGCGGTCAGGCATTTTGGCTTGGAAGAGGAGATAAGACCTAAACTCGTCTTGGGCGAAAATGCTGCGCAAGCGCTTCAGTTTGCAGATAGCGGGGCTGCCCAACTTGCCATCATACCGTTGTCTCTGGCCTTAAGCTATTCCGGCCCGGCGAATGCCGGTTACTGGACAATACCGGAAAGCGCGCACTCAAAGCTGGAGCAGGCCGCCGTGGTGCTTAAGGGAGGTAAGGCCGATGTCGGCATAGTCAAGCGGTTTCTGAGCTTTACAAAAAGCGAGAAAGGTCGAAAGTTGCTGGAAGATTACGGCTATGCTCTTCCGGAAAAAGGGCAGGTGAACCGGCCGTGAACTGGGATGCGGTGTTTACCAGCCTGCGGCTGGCCTCTCTGACATCACTCATTCTGCTGGTTCTGGGAATACCACTTGCCTCCTGGCTGGCATTTTCCCGGTGGCGAGGAAAGTTTCTGGTGGAGTCCGTTGTCGCTCTGCCGCTGGTACTCCCTCCCACCGTTCTCGGCTTTTACATACTCACGGCCATGGGGCCAAGGAGCCCGGCTGGCCGTTGGTATGAAACGTTGATCGGGAGTCCTTTGCCGTTTACGTTCGAGGGCCTGGTTTTCGGCTCGGTTATCTACAGCCTGCCGTTTGCGATTCAGCCCATGGCCAACGCTTTCGCCGCGGTTGACAGGAGTCTTGTCGAAGTTTCCTGGACTCTTGGGATTTCCCGGCTCGCGACCTTCTTTCGGCTGATCCTCCCCAGTGCCAAAAACGGGGTTATAACGGCTCTTGTCCTGACCTTTGCGCACACCATGGGGGAGTTTGGCGTGGTGCTGATGGTCGGCGGAAACATCGAGGGTGTGACTCGAACCGTCTCCATTGACATTTATGACCAGGTTCAGGATCTCAACTACACGGCTGCCTCGCAAACATCCCTCGTTCTCCTGGTCTTTTCATTCACGGTCCTGGCGATCGTCTACTGGCTTAATCGCAGATCCAGCCCGATGTTCTGGCCGGCAACTCGTCAACGATGAACACTTCCATTCCCTCTCTCGGGTTTGCGATCCGAAAGCGATTTCAAGGTGGCTTTGTCCTGGACGTCTCTTTTGAAATGGATGCAGAGCCGGGAAAAGTTCTCGTTATCTTCGGTCCGTCCGGGTCCGGGAAGACCACCCTGTTGCGGTGTCTTGCCGGACTGGAGTCCATCGACCGGGGGATGATCCGGTTTGGCAACGAGATCTGGTGCGAAACCGGGCAAAGACTCAATGTGCCCCCGCAAAAGCGCAGAATCGGGTACGTGCCACAGGAGTACGCGCTCTTTCCGCATCTCAGCATAAGACAGAATGTGGAGTATGCAATCCCGCGTCGAAACCGCCTGAAGGAGTCTGCCTGGGTTGATCAGTTGCTCTCGGTAATGGGGCTCATCGCTCTTCAGGA
Organism: Acidobacteriota bacterium; assembly: GCA_035593865.1. Taxonomy (GTDB): domain Bacteria; phylum Acidobacteriota; class UBA6911; order RPQK01; family RPQK01; genus RPQK01. Next base: position 23,081 of record DAOTAI010000009.1, on the reverse strand, counting down.
TTCGTTGCCGGCCGCCATCTCTGGAGGGCAACGCCAGCGAGTCGCACTGGCGCGGGCATTGGCTCGCCGGCCCAGGCTCCTGTTGCTCGACGAGCCTCTCTCGGCGCTTGATGCTCCCACCCGAACCGTTCTTCGGTTCGAGCTTCGCCGGCGACTCAAGGAACTGGAGGTTCCGGCAGCGCTGGTCACACATGACTGGGAAGATGCGCTGGCGCTCGGAGATCAGATGATCGTACTTTCTGATGGCCAATTGCTTCAATCGGGCAAACCCCTCGACATCCTGACACGGCCGGAAAACCTCACTGTGGCGTCAGCCGTAGGAGTGGAGACGATTTCACCCGGGCGACGCCTGCAGACCGACAGAGGCGTCGCTGAAGTTGAAGTGAACGGCCAAAGACTCTGGGCAGCGGACACCGGGGTGCAAGGGGATGAAGTCTACGTCTGTATCCGCGCCGAGGATGTCACCCTGGAACTGGGATCAGGAACCAGGAGCAGCGCCCGTAACCATCTACCGGGAACCGTCCGCGCCATCACGGCCGCAGGGCCATTGCTCAGAGTCAAGGTCGATGTCGGGTTTGAAGTGGACGCGCTGGTAACACGACAAGCGGTGGAAGATTTGAATCTGGCGGTCGGGACCTCGGTTCGGGTTGGCATTAAGGCGACCGCGATTCATTTGATACCGCGATGATTCGAACACTTGATTGCCCGAGTGGCAAGCCGCGTCTCCTCTACAAAGGATAGGAGCAAGATTGCATCTGCTGGAAGCGACAGGCATTAACGCATTGCTCGTCACTGTTCTTACGCTGCTGGTCGCGCTGCGACTCGGCCAGATCTTGTTAGCCCGCCTGGCTCCATGTGAATTGCGTGTAACCCCGGAGGTGTCTCTATTGTCCCTGGGACTTGGCCTGGGTGCTATGTCGCTCTTGACGCTGGCCTTGGGCGTCGCCGGACTCTTTTATCGACCACTTTTCCAGTTGTTGCTTCTTGCGGGCGTAGTGGCCTCGGCACCGAGATTAACTCGAGATCTGGTGTCGTGGCTGCAGGAAAACCGTGGTGTGGAACGACCATCGCGAACGTGGGTCTTTTACCCGGCAGCGGCGCTCCTGATCGGCATTGTCCTGATTTGCCTGGTTGCCGCCCTTGCTCCGGAGACTGGTTTTGATGCGCTGAACTACCATTTGGGAATCCCGCGGCTTTATATGGCAAACCACGGCGTTGTGGAAACGTCGAACCTCGCTGTTTTCTCATACCCTCTCGGCGTGGACATGCTGTTTCTGTTTGCCTGGCTTGTTCACTCTCCTGTGGCCGCCAAACTGGTTCACTTCGCTTTCGGTCTTCTCACTGCGGCCGGGTGCTGGGTTTTTTTGAAGCGTCTTGGCGCGCCTCACGGCGGTGTCCTGGCGGCGCTGTTGTTCCTGGGCTCTCCCGTAGTGATGTACTTGAGTCATTCAGCGTACATTGACCTGGGGCTGGCCTTTTTCTCACTTCTTGCGTTGATTGCCTTGTTTCGCTGGCTGGAGACCGGACTGAGCCATTGGAGCGTCCTGGCCGGGATTTATGCCGGACTTAGCCTGAGTGCCAAGTACACGGGATTCACTACTTTTCTGGTCGGGGCGGCTCTCATGGCTTGGACGCTGTTTGGCTCCTCAAGGCGAAAAGCCCGCAGATCAGACCTTGTTCTCTATGGCATAGCCGCTTTTCTGGTTTTTTCGCCGTGGCTTGTAAAGAACTTAATTCAAACCGGGAACCCGGTGTCCCCACTCTTTGCCGATCTCATTCCCACCCGGGCCATTGGCGGCGCAGAGTATAACCAGGCCGTGCAGCTGATTCGAAGCTGGCACGGCTACGCGGGAACACTGTTCGATTGGATAAGTGTTCCCTGGTTGCAGACTTTTCGCCCCGATGTCTTTCACGGGAGTCCCGGGGCTGCTTATCTCGTTTTGCTTCCCGTAGCCCTCGTTATCGGCTGGCGGGATCGGCGGTTGAGAATCCTTGCGGGATGCATAGCCGTCGGATACGTCTTTCTGGTTGTGGGGACGCTCACCACCCGCTTTTTCGTACTGCTTTTCCCCTGGATTAGCGTTCTCGTCGCCGCCGGTATCTGGCCGCGTCAGAACGATCATGAGAGATCGGTGAGATGGGCGAAAGCCGGACTGGTTCTGACCTGTCTAGTGCTTGTGGCAGCGAAACTTCCCTGGTTCAACTCTCTGTGGGTTACGCCTCAGCCGCTGACGCTGGATACTGCCAAGATTCGGTTTTTCCGGACGGCGCAGGAGCGCGACGATTTTCTCGAAAAGCAGGTGACGGGGCCGGGAGGAGCGGAGTTCTACTCGTATCTGAATGGGCTGAAGCCGGGTGCTCGAATCCTGGCGCTTACTCCCGTCTATCAGGCTTTGACTGATCACAGAGTCTTTATGCCGCCTAATTCGAAGCCGAGCAGCGAGATGGCCCTAGCTGCAATAGAGCTGGCCAAGAAAGGCAAGGGGTTGTCCGATGTCGAGTTGACGCCGCTTGGGACCAATCTGGCGTCGCGCTTCTGGAAAGTAAGGCTGGAGGATGGATCGCCCTACTGGCCTGATGAAACGCGTCTGCGGCCGTTTTTTATCGAGAAAGGTGTCCCGATCGAGGTGGCAGTGTATCGGATGACACAGCTCGAACGTGATGGGGCAATCGAAGTTGTCCTGGATCTCGGAGCGCCGAGGAAAGTTGAGCGGTTTACTCTCCTGTCCCGTGCCCGCAGTCGCCCGCCGACGTACCGGCTCTTCAGTTCGCCGGGCTGGTCCGCGTCCCGATGGCGGGAAGTTGCGATTAATGTCCGGGAAGTGTCTTCTCCAGTCAGCGAAGAGGTCTTGTGCGAATTGCTGTCTGATCATCAAATCACGCACGTCGTGCTGGGTTATCACCCTGGCGCCCAGTTCCTTCCGCAGTTCTACGTGGATGAACGTGCATTGTCCTGGCTGATTCCCGTGAAGAGTCTCGAGGGTTACGAAGTCCTGGAGGTTCGACGGTGAGTATTCCATAAGTTGTACAATGAGACTTGACCATGGTCTCCAGCCAGACCCAGCTGGTTGCTGATGTCAAGTCATCGATTTCGGCGCTGCTCAAAGGAAGAAGCGAAAGGGAGTCGCGTATCATTCGGCGGGCCAGCGACCTGGCCCTCCATTCGGGACTCCCCGAAAAGGCAGCCGCCGGCACACCCTCACTAGAACGAGCCCTATCCATCGCGACAATACTCGGTGAGCTGCGCGTTGACCACGAAACAATTACGGCTGCCATTTTGCGCGACCTCGTAGAAGGGCAGCGGACGAGCCTGAAGGAAATCGAGGACATTTTCGGGGCCTCGATCTCCGGACTGGTTGAAGGCTTGGAAAAGCTGGATCTGATACAGGGTGTTTCTACGCTTGAACCTGAAAAGACCGAAAAGGGGAAGAAAGACCGAGGCCAGACAGAAGCGCTGCGCAAGATGCTTCTGGCTATGTCCGAGGATCTCCGGGCGGTCTTAGTCAAACTGGCCGAACGACTTTATTACATGAGGAACCTCAAGGAGTTCCCCGAAGAGAGGCGCCTTACGCTGGCGCGGGAAACCCTGGATATCTTTGCCCCTCTTGCGAATCGCCTCGGCATAGGTCGGCTGCGCTGGGAATTGGAAGATATTTCGTTCCATTGTCTGGACCCGCAAACCTATAAGAAGATCGCCCGCCTCCTGGACGAGCGACGCGTTGATCGCGAGGCGAATGTTAAAGCGGTTGTCGACCGCCTGAAGGCCGAACTGGACCGTGCCGATATACAAGCGGAGGTGACAGGGAGAGCGAAACACATTTACAGCATCTGGCGAAAGATGACGCGCAAGGGGGTCGATTTTCAACAGGTATTTGACGTCACGGCCGTTCGCGTTTTGGTTCGTGATGTGGCTTCGTGTTATGCGACCCTGGGCGTGGTACATACACTCTGGGATCACATCCCAGGCGAGTTTGACGACTACATCGCCAATCCCAAGGAGAATGGGTATCAGGCCTTGCATACGGCGGTCATCGGCCCAGACGGAAAAAACCTGGAGGTTCAGATAAGAACTTTCGACATGCACAAGGAGGCCGAGCTGGGCGTCGCGGCGCATTGGAGCTACAAGGAGGGGGCTCGGCAACCCGTCACTTTCCAGAAGAAGATCGCCTGGTTGCGAGAGGTTCTTCAGGCTAAGGAAATCGAGGGAGTAGATTTCGTCAGTCGCTTCAAATCGGAGATGTTCCAGGACCGCGTGTATGTCCTCACCCCGAAGGGGGAGGTCGTGGATCTCCCGAGAGGCGCGACGCCGCTCGATTTCGCTTATCACATCCATAGCGAGGTTGGGCACCGGTGCCGCGGGGCCAAGGTGGATGGCAAGATCGTCCCGCTCACATACCAACTGAAGAGCGGCGAACGTGTTGAAATCATGACCGGGAAACAGCCGGCGCCCAGCCGCGAATGGCTTAATCCGCACTCCGGGTATCTGAAGACTCCTCGAGCCCGAGCCAAAGTACGCCAGTGGTTTCGAATTCAGGACTATGATCGAAACGTAGCCGCCGGGCGAGCTGTCCTGGAACGCGAGCTGCAGCGCCAGGGAATCGTTGGGGCTAATCTGGAGAAACTGGCCCAGAAGCTGGGTAAGAACCGACTCGAAGATCTGCTCGAAGTCGTCGGCCGGGGAGAAATCACCCCCACTCAACTAGCGGCGGCCTTTCCCGAGCAGGCAGCGCCGGTGCCCGAAGAGACGACGGCGCAGAAGATTGGAGCCGAACTCCCAGAGACCAGGACTGAAGGAGCCATGGGCGGAGTTCGCATCCTGGGAGTGGGCAATCTGCTGACCGCTGCCGCGCGTTGCTGCCAGCCACTCCCGGGCGATCCGGTCATCGGATATGTGACACGCGGGCGTGGTCTCATGATTCACCGGGAAGACTGTTCGAATTTCCGCCGGTTAAAGAGGGACAACCCGGAGCGGGTCATAACAGTAGACTGGACCACGCGCGAAAAAGATGTGTTCACAGCCCAGGTCCAAGTGCTGGCCAGCAACCGGAGCGGCATTGTAAAAGACGTGACCGCGGTGTTCGGCGAAGAGAAGGTCCCGCTTGTTTCGGTCAGAAGCAACGCGGATTTAAAGAGCGGGGTTTTGAACCTGGTTTTCGTCATCGAAGTCACGAGCCTCGGTCAGTTGGGGCGAGTCTTGAGCGAAATCAGCCAGATCCCGGGCGTCCTCGAAGCCTCACGCAAAACCTCTTGAGCGGCGTCCCCGCCGTCCGGCATCTTGCCAGCCAGGTGATCAGCGACGGCCCTCGTAGCCTTCGTAGATGGGTTTCGAATCCGGACGGCGTTTTTCCCGGCCGGATTGAACCCACCAAATGGCACCCAACGAGCCGTATCGGTGCAAGTGGGCCGGTAAGGAAAGCGCACATTGGGTGGAGATCGGTGGGTTTCAATCCGCCCCGAAAATCGCGGTGCGGATTCGAAACCCACTCTACGAAAGCTGCCGCCCGCAAGCTTGCCCCATTGTGACTCGCAGATTCGACTCGTAGCGGCGGTTGCGAGTGTGCGTGAGGGGGCCAATCGACTGCGTAAAGGTACAGTTAGTGCGGGTAAATGGATACCCGAGACGAGCGCTTATGCCCGGGGTTCGCGCGAATTCGGACAAGCAGTCCCAAAATCGGACACTCCAACGGGCCATACGTGGGCGCCAGTTCTTACCGCTGCGACTGTCCCGGGTGCCGCGCCTGGATGGCACGGATTTTGCTCCTGATGCCAGCGAAAGCGATCATGGATATCCCTCGCAGCTCATCAGTTAAACGGAAAAAGTTGATCAGAAGGGCCATTTTCCTGGTACTTCTGGGAGTAGCTGTCCTGCTGACCAGCCTGGGGCTTTCGCGACTGAAACCCGCGGCGCCTGCTGTCGAGGCGTCGACCATTTGGCCGGACACCGTCAAGCGGGGTCCGATGGTTCGCCAGGTCAGGGGGTTAGGCACCCTGGTCCCGAAAGATGTGCTCTGGATTCCCGCGGTGACTTCGGACCGCGTCGAGCGGATTCTGATGCGGCCGGGCGCCAAGGTGGGGCCGGATACGATTCTACTCGTCCTCAGCAATCCGGAGTTGGAGCTTCAGGCCCTGGACGCCGAGTACGCGGTGAAGGCGGCCGAGGCTGAGTACAACGGGTTGAAAGTGCGCTTGGAGAGCCAGCAGCTGACCCAGCAGGCGGAGCTGGCGCGCATCCAGTCTGAATTCTACCAGTCGAAGCTGCAGGCCGACCGGGACGAGATGCTCGCCAAGGAAGGCCTTCTGGCCGACCTGACCCTCCACCTTTCCAGATCGACATCGGAGCAGTTGGAGCAGCGCCAGAGGATCGAAGAGAAGCGGCTGGAAATCCAGGCCAAATCCAATGAGGCAGAGCTTGCCGTGCAACGTGCCCAAATCGACAAGCTGAGGGCGCTGGCAGAGCTGCGTCGAAGCGAAGTCGAGGCTCTCAAGGTTCGAGCCGGCGCCGCAGGAGTCCTCCAGGAATTGCCAGTGCAGGTGGGCCAACAACTGGCTGCCGGAACGATTATCGCCAAAGTGGCGCAACCGGAACGCCTCCACGCTGAATTGAAAGTGCCCGAGACGCAGGTGAAAGACGTCGCTATCGGTCAACCTGCGCAAATCGACACCCGAAACGGGATTATCCCCGGAACGGTTTCACGCATCGATCCGGCGGTCCGGGAAGGCACTGTTACAGTAGACGTTGATCTGATCGGCGAGTTGTCTCCAGGCGCTCGTCCAGACCTCAGCGTGGAAGGCATCATCGAAATCGAGCGTCTGGCTGATGTGGTGTATGTGGGGCGGCCGGCGTTCGGGCAACCGAACTCCACGGTGGGGATGTTCCGTATAGAAGAAGATGGGAAGACTGCCGTCCGGGTGCCGGTTAAACTGGGGCGCAGTTCGGTCAACACAATTGAGATCGTGGAAGGACTGAAGCCGGGGGACAGGGTGATCCTTTCGGATACGTCATCGTACGACGGCTACGACCGGATACGGCTGAAGTAAACGGCGAGTAAGTCTCAGGGCCGTGAGTTGAGCGCCCGAGACATAGGAAAATGGAGATAAGGGATATGGAATCGGAACCGAGACCTCTGATTGTTCTCGAGGACGTTACGAAGGTGTTTCTGACCGACGAGGTCGAAACCCACGCGTTGTCGGGCATCAATCTTGAAATCCAGCGGGGAGAGTTCGTCTCGATTGCCGGTCCCTCGGGTTGTGGAAAGTCGACCCTGTTGTCGATTCTCGGTTTGCTCGATACCCCGACGGAAGGCCGTTATGAGCTGAATGGCCGTGCCGTCGAGAATCTGACTGCCGCCGAACGGGCACGCATCCGCAATCGGGAAATAGGCTTTATTTTCCAGGCCTTCAACCTGATCGGGGATCTGAATGTTTATGAAAACGTCGAACTTCCATTGACTTACCGGGGTATGCCGTCGGCGGAGCGCAAGAAACGTGTTCACGACGCTTTGGAAAAAGTGGGCATGTCGCATCGGATGAAGCACTATCCGGCGCAACTTTCCGGGGGGCAGCAGCAACGCGTGGCGGTCGCTCGAGCGCTGGCGGGAGATCCGTCAATCCTATTAGCTGACGAACCAACCGGCAACCTTGACTCGAAGAACGGCGAAGCGGTCATGGATCTGCTGGTGGAGCTTCATCGGCAGGGAGCGACGATTTGCATGGTGACGCACGACCCACGTTACACGGCCTATGCCGATCGTACAGTTCATCTGTTCGACGGCTTGATCGTCGACCAGGTGTTAAACGATGGACTTTACCCCGGCCAGACCAGCTCACCCGTCACTTAGAAAAGGACATCATGATCGAACTCGTTGACGTAGAGAAGTACTATCCCGTCGGAAATGGCAGATTCTACGTGCTTCGGAAAATTAACCTCCGCGTTCAGGAGGGAGAGTTTCTTACCATCATGGGGCCTTCGGGCGCCGGCAAATCCACACTTCTGAGCATAATCGGGATGCTGGATCACGATTGGGCGGGAGAGTATTACCTGTTCGATCAACCCGTTCATCGACTCAGTCCCAGACAGCGCATGGAGCTGAACCGCAGATACATCGGCTTCGTTTTTCAAAGCTATCATCTCCTGGATGATCTAACCGTCTACGAGAACCTCGACCTGCCCCTGTCCTATCGGAACATGAAAAGCTCGGAGCGGGCGGCACGAGCCTGCGATACGCTGGACCGCTTTCAAATTGTCGGCAAGAAGGACTTGTACCCGCACCAGCTGTCGGGCGGCCAGCAGCAGCTGGTGGCAGTGGCACGAGCGGTTATTGCCGATCCAAAAGTCATCCTCGCAGACGAGCCGACTGGCAACCTGCACTCGTCTCAGGCCCAGGAGATCATGGAGTTGTTTACCAAACTCAACCGAGACGGAACGACCATCATTCAGGTGACGCATTCCGAAAAGAACGCCTCCTACGGTCACAGAATCATCCGTCTGCAAGATGGTTGGATCTCCGGGGAATCGCCGGTTTCTGATTGCCAGTTGCCCGCCACTGGTCACCAATAAGGGTTTGACTTGTCGCAGGTAGCAAGCGGCAGCTGATAACCAGTAAGATAAGGGTGCCTATGAACACGCCTCCGCGAGTACTCATCGCAGATGACCAGCCCGATGTGCTCCAGGCGTTGCGCTTCCTGCTGAAAGCCGAGAAGTACGAAAGCGAATCGGCGTCGTCGCCGGCTGAAATCCTGGCTGCCTTGGAGACGCGGGAATTCGATGTCCTCATAATGGACTTGAACTACTCCCGTGATACGACTTCCGGGGAGGAGGGCCTGGAACTGGTCAGCAAGATTCAGACGCTGGATAAAGACCTTCCGATTGTCGTCATGACGGCCTGGGGCAGCATAGAGCTGGCCGTCGAGGCAATGCGGCGGGGAGCGAGAGATTTCATCCAGAAACCCTGGGAGAACGCCCGGCTCCTGGCGATTGTTAAGACGCAGGTCGAGCTGCGCCGTGCGCTTTTGCGTGGGCGACAGTTGGAAGCAGAGAACCGACTGCTGAGAGGTGACGACGGCAGGCCGCAAATCATTGCCGCAGCGCCGGCTATGCGGCACGTACTTGACATGATCGAACGTATCGGCCCTTCCGACGCTAATGTCCTGATCACCGGCGAAAGTGGCGTGGGTAAAGGAGTAGTGGCTCAAGCCATCCATGCCGTGTCTCCCCGGGCAGCAAAGCCGTTGGTGGTGGTAAACACCGGCGGGCTATCGGAAGGTGTATTTGAAAGCGAGCTCTTTGGCCACGTGAGGGGCGCCTTCACCGATGCCAGGACAGACAGGGTCGGTCGGTTTGAATTGGCGGACGGCGGTGCCCTGTTTCTCGACGAGATCGCGAACGTCCCCCTAAACCAGCAATCGAGGCTTTTGCGTGTCGTGGAAACCGGCGAATTCGAACGGGTCGGCTCGTCGCGGACGCTGAAAGTCGACGTTCGTGTCATATCCGCTACAAACGCCGATTTGCAGGAAGAGGTTTCGGCTGGACGCTTCCGCGAGGATTTGTTGTTTCGCCTGAATACTGTCGAAATCCCGATTCCCCCGCTCAGAAACAGGCGCGAAGACATTCCAGCGCTGGCGGCACGTTTTCTCTGTCAGCATTCCAGCCGTTACCGAAAACAAATCAAGGGCTTCGAACCGGCAGCTATGCAGGCGCTGCTCAGTCATAGCTGGCCGGGAAATGTTCGGGAGCTGGATCACGCTGTCGAAAGGGCCGTGTTGATGGCGCGGGACGATACTATTCGGCTTTCAGACCTTGCCCTACGCTCCCCAAAAGACAGCCACCCCCGATTGGAAGATATGAGTCTGGAGGAAGTCGAGGCTCTGTTGATTCGAAAAGCTCTGGCGCGCTTTGACGGCAATGTGAGTCAGGCTGCCCATGCGCTGGGATTGAGTCGCAGCGCGCTGTACCGTCGGCTGCAGCGCTACGGTATATGAAAGGGAAGAAGGTCAGAGATCTTCTAAGGCTTACTTATGAACAACGGATCTTTCTGCTCACCCTGGCTGGCGGACTTCCAGCCCTTCTGGTGGCTTTGATTCTGCTCTGGCGGGATGATTTCAGCCCCCGGGTGCAGTGGACTCTGACCTTTTTCCTTACGGTATGCTGGCTCGGTTTTGCCACGGCCGTCTGTAACCGGGTCGTTTATCCTCTGCAGACTTTGTCGAACCTTCTTGCCGCCTTGCGCGAAGGGGATTACTCAATTCGCGGCCGACGGGGGCGTATCGATGACGCTCTCGGGCAAGTTTTCCATGAAGTCAACCTTCTCGGCAAAACCCTGCACAGTCAGAGACTGAGTGCTGTGGAGGCAGGTGCGCTTCTGCGCGCAGTCATGACCGAGATTGATGTGGCCGTCCTGGCGTTTGATGGAGAGCAGCGGCTGAAACTCGCTAACCGAGCTGGCCGCCGCCTGCTGGCGCCTTCTGGAGAGGAGATCATCGGTCGCACAGCGCAGGAGCTGGGCCTCGCTGAGTTCCTGGAGGGAGAGGGTGCGGCGACGGCGGATCTGAGCCTCCCCGGCGGAACGGGCCGTTGGGGTATCAGGTTAAGTACTTTTTGGGAACAGGGATTGCCGCACAAGCTCCTGGTGCTCGCCGATCTCACTGAGCCTTTAAGGCGCGAAGAACTTCAAGCGTGGAAACGCCTCGTCAGGGTCATCGGTCACGAGCTCAACAACTCCCTGACCCCCATCAAGTCAATCGCCTGCAGCCTCACTTCGCTGCTTTCCGCGGACCCCCTTCCCGAGGACTGGCGGGCGGATGCGAACCAGGGCCTTACGATTATCGGCGGACGGGTAGAAGCCTTGCTTCGATTCATGGAAGCCTATGCCAGGCTGGCCAAGCTCCCGCCTCCGAAGAAAAGAAGTATGGAAGTTGCGCTTTGGATCCAGCGCGTTGTCGACCTGGAGACACGCCTTCCGATCAAGGTGGAGGCGGGCCCCAAGGTGACGATTCGAGGCGACGGCGACCAGTTAGACCAACTCCTTATCAACCTCGTCAGAAACGCCGTCGATGCTTCACTTCAGACCGGAGGCGCCGTGGAAGTGGGATGGCGGACCGCTGACGGGAATCTCGAAGTGTGGGTGCGTGATGAGGGACCCGGCCTGGCGAATAAGAGCAACCTGTTTGTCCCCTTTTTCACGACCAAGCCCGGCGGTTCGGGCATTGGACTGGTGCTGAGCCGTCAGATTGCCGAGGGCCACCGCGGCACCCTGACGTTGGAAAACCGCAAGCCCGACCCCGGCTGCGAAGCCTTGCTGAGATTGCCGCTGTGAGGCGTGTTTGCCCTGATTTCAGGGCGTGCCCCTTGCTTTCCGATCCGGTTGACTCTCCAGTCGATCTCGTCTTTGCCGGACCTTATCGGGGCCGGACTCTCCAGGGTCCGGCATGGCAGAAGAAGGATGCTGGCAAAATCGATCCCGCCTGCGGCACGGTGTCGGACTCTGGAGAGTCCGACCACTATAAAAGACGCGCCTCTCGCAGTCCCGACTCTTAGCCAGTGTCCCCATCAAATGGAAAATGGCAAATGAACGATGGAAAATGGAAAATGCTTTTCCCGAGGAAAACCTGGCCGCTGCCTGTCTCTGCACTCGATACTGGCACTACTACCGGCAAAGACGTACTCTGGTACAATCTTGTAAAACACTTAACTGAGAGGAGATAACGCCATGTCCGATGCATTAAAAGGTTTGCAGCCCGCTCTTGTCTGGAAATATTTCGGCGAAATCGCCCGCATACCACGTTGCTCTAAGAATGAACAGCAGATCGCCGAATACGTCATGCAGACCGCGAAGAGCCTCGGGTTGGAGACCCAGCGGGACTCTGCGGGCAATGTCCTGGTTAGAAAACCGGCCTCGCCCGGGCGCGAAGGCGTCCAGACAGTGGTTCTGCAGGGACATCTGGACATGGTTTGTGAGAAAAACGCCGGGACTGAGCATGACTTCACAAAAGACCCGATTGAGCTGGTGCGAAAGGGAGATGTCGTGATGGCGAACGGCACCACACTTGGCGCAGACAACGGGATTGCTGTCGCCGCCAACTTGGCAATCATGGAGGATAGGAGCCTCGAGCACGGCCCATTGGAACTGCTTTTCACGGTCGATGAAGAAACGGGTCTCACCGGCGCGGCCAACCTTCAGCCCAGGTTTGTTCAAGGCAAAACGCTCCTGAATCTCGATTCGGAGGAGGACTGGGCTATCTATGTCGGGTGTGCCGGAGGACGGGATACGACAGGGACATGGAGTGTCACCCTGCAACCGCCGCCCTCGGACTCCATTCCTCTAAGCGTCGTGGTCAAGGGCCTGAAGGGCGGACATTCAGGGCTAGAAATCCATACCGGACGCGGAAATGCGATAAAGATCCTAAACCGGGTTCTGATGCGGCTACATGAACTCGGCGGCCGGCTGTCGCGCATCGAGGGCGGGAACAAGCGGAACGCCATTCCCCGGGAAGCTTCAGCAACGGTCTACATTCCGCGAGACAAGGAGAGCCAGGCACGCCAAATAGTGGGCCAGATCAATGAGACGATCCGTGCCGAACTAGCGACCGTGGAGCCCGATCTCCAGATCACTGCCGACCGTGGGACAGACCAGGAACAGGTCCTGACCGCCGATCAACAGGAGAAGATCCTGCGCGCAATTTCCGCGTTGCCGCACGGAGTCATCAAGATGAGCGCAGAAGTGCCGGGGCTTGTCGAGACGTCGACGAATGTCGCCGTCGTAACTACCGATGACGGTAAGATCACACTTTCTACCAGCCAGCGCAGTTCCGTCAATTCGGAGATCCTGGAAATCGGAGAGACAGTCGCATCCGTTTTCGAGCTGAGCGGCGCGACGGTGGAGCAGGGAAGCGGTTACCCGGGTTGGAAGCCGAACCTGAATTCCCCGATCCTTCAGCTTGCCAGGCAGACATATTCAGATCTGTTCGGAAAAGAATGCGAAGTAAAGGCCGTTCACGCGGGACTCGAGTGCGGGATCATCGGGGAGAAATACCCAGGTATGGATATGATTTCGTTTGGCCCGACACTTGAGGGGGTTCATTCGCCCGATGAGAAGATTTATATCGCATCGGTAGAGAAGTTCTGGAAGTTCCTGCTGGAGATTCTCCGGCGCGTCAAGTGAGGACACTACGGCTCGAACTTGCGTGCTGAGCAAGTGGACAGAGTGGACCTAGTGGACAGAGTGGACCTAGTGGACCAAGTAGACCGCCAGTTAGATCTGCGGTCTCTGCTTCGTCCACTTGGTCCACTATTTAAAAATTCGCTGCTGGTTGTCACCGCGTGTACAGATCAATAACCCGCTCGATTGCCCGGCGGCACACAGCGCAGAAACCGACCTCGTTCCTCGAGAACATGATGCAGTCGACCTGCGGCCGGTAAAGTCCCTTGGCCTCGTAGGACGCCCCTTCGAAAGCGCCAACCTTTCCCGCGAATTCCTCTCGGCCAAGAAATTCAGTCTCGAACTGCTGCTGTTCGCGAAAGAGCTCTTCAATCTGTTCCTCGGCGGCGCCTGCAGCCCTCAACCTGCGTCTCTCGGCCTGGCGCTTGTTTGAAGCCTCGTCGAACTCAGCCTTTTTCCAAGGAGTGGGAAGCGGAGTTCCAGCAGCTACCAGATCCCGCCATTTCAGCCGGGATGGATCGCTGAGCGCCGTCACATTCGGCTCCCATGGTTCCTGATGTTCCGTCTTCCCGGTCTCGTAAGCGACATCCGACGTATAGTACTCGTCGCCAAGGCCTGCAAAATGATGACCGAATTCGTGAACGAAAACGTATTCCGCAAAGGCACTGTCCGCGGCGCAGGTAGCATAGAGATTGAAAATCCCACCGCCGCCGTAAGTTCTCTCGTTGACCAGGATCGCCAGGAAGTCATAGGGCGCGGCTGAAGCCACGTCCCGAACCGTCCTGTTGTCGTAAGTCAGCACATAGCGTTCCGAGTCGAAGCTGCTGTAGTGCAGGGAAAGAGGAGTTCGGCGAAAGACGCCGGCATGAGGACGGCTGACGCCGCTCTCGGCGGCAGGCAGATCAATAGCCCGCACGTTAAAATCTGCCTTCCGTCTCTTGAAAGGTTCATGTTCGAAAAATGCGGCGACCAGTCGTCTGACGTCGGAGCGGTACTTCTCGATCTCGTTGCTGGCATAGCCATCGCCAAGGACCAGGAGGTCGACTTTCTGCGATGCCGGCCCGTTTTCGAGCACTGTCCACACCACGCCCGGCGGCGACGCTTCAGCCCGCACGACAAAACGGGAATTGGGGTCGATGCTGGTGGTCCAGATTTCAGCGAAAGCATTGTCTGAAGTCCGCTTCTTCAAGCTGACCTGGACGGGTTTCCGAGGCCATGGGAAACGAAGAGATTCATGAAACGTGCGCCAGATTTGCCGCGCCTCCGGCGTTGTTTCCCATTCTCCGTAAATCGAGGAGAAGCCGCGAGAGTAAATCGGGGTATTGGTGTCTCGGTCGATAACGACAAACAAATATTTACCGAGATTGGTGGGGTCGAGAAGCTGGGTCTGACTACCTGCCCACGGGCCGTCCATTACCACGCGATCGAGCGAGATATGCTCTTCGTTTGCAGTCCCCGAGTGGAAATAGTCCACTCTCATGGTTTTGTCAGTGAAGTAATCTGAATACTTTGCTAACGCCATTTCGGAAAAAGAAGTCACCATAAATGCCACCACAACGAGTATCAGGCGTTTCATTCCGTAAGTTTTACCACGAGCTTCGGGAGATCCGTAAGATTGGACTCACTGCCGGCGCCCCCGTAAAATGGCGGATATGGCGTTGGTCGAGAAAGTTCTGCGAAAGGTCTACGACGGAATCCGAATCGGACCGGAGGAGGCGGTCGGTCTCCTCAAATCAATGGAGCTTCAGAAAATCGGCCAGGCCGCTGATCATGTCAGGCGCCTCAAGCATCCGGATTCGGTGGTCTCCTTCCTGATCGATCGCAACATCAACTACACCAATGTCTGTGTGGCTCGGTGCAATTTTTGTAACTTCTATCGACCTCCCAAAGATCCTGATGGCTATGTTCTACCGCTCGAGCAAATCTTCCAGAAGATCGACGAGGCAATCGCCCTGGGGGCGACCGGGATCCTCATGCAGGGAGGGATGAATCCACGGCTGAAGATTGAGTTCTACGAAGAGATGCTGCGGGCGATTCGCAGCCGCTACAGCATCGATCTTCACTGTTTCTCTCCGCCCGAGATAGTTGTTCTTAGCAAGCTCAGCAAGCTAAGTCTGCGCGAAACGATACGCCGACTTCGAGCTGCCGGGCTTGATTCCATTCCCGGGGGAGGCGCCGAGATCCTGGTTGATCGGGTAAGGAAGGCGAATAGCCCCGGCAAATGCAGCTCCCGTGAATGGCTCGAGGTAATGCGAACGGCGCACGAGGAAGGGATGCTGACAACTGCGACCATGATGATGGGCGCGGGCGAGACGATCGAGGAGCGCGTGGAGCATCTGGAAAGACTTCGGAGTCTACAAGACGAAACCGGCGGTTTTGTGGCTTTTATCCCTTGGAACGTCCAGCTTGAAGGCACTCCTTTACAGACCGTTATCAGAAAAGAGATCTCGGCGGTCGAATACCTGATGCTGCTGGCCGTCAGCCGTATCTACCTGGACAACTTTGCCAACATCCAGGTCTCCTGGCTGACCCAGGGACTCCAGGTAGCCCAGGTCGCCCTGCACTTCGGTGCAAACGATGTGGGCAGCATCATGATCGAGGAAAACGTGATCAGCAGCGCCGGAGCGCATTACACGGCGACACGCGATGATCTGCTCGAACTCATTCGCCATAGTGGGTTCGTTCCCGCGCAGCGCGACACCCTTTATCGGACATTCCGCAAAATTGCCTGAACGCTCGAATCCTGGCCGCACGGCCTCGCGTCTTGAAAGGAAAAAATCGCAGGAGGCGACCATGAGAAGCACTGTAGCTCTGTTCACGATTGCTGCTTTTTGTTTCATCATCGCACTGGCTCAAGCAGAAGCGGCGGTTAAAGTCGGTGATACAGTAACCGACTTTGCCCTCACCGATGTCAGAACGGGAAAAGAAATTTCCCTGAGAGACTTAAAGGGACCAGCGGGCGTTGCTTTGATCTTCATCGCCACGGAGTGCCCTTACTCGAACGCGTTCAATAAAGTCATGGCCGACCTGGCAAAGGAATATAAGGCTAAGGGAATAAACGTCGTTGGGATCAATCCTAACAAGACTGAGCCGGCGGATGCCGTCAAGCGACACGCGGACAATAACGGGCTTGATTTCGTGGTGCTGAAGGACAGTGGAGCCATCGCCGATCAATTCGGAGCCACCCGAACTCCGGAGGTCTTCCTGCTCGACAGCCAGATGACCGTCCGTTATCACGGGGCCATTGGGAACAGCAAGCTTCCGACCACCAAAGCCGAGCAGGCTAGGGCAGATGATTTGCGCCCCGCACTTGACGCCGTGATCCAGGGCGCTCCGGTCGAGGTCGCGCAGACCAAGGCCTTCGGGTGCACGATAAAACGATAAGGAGCAAAATCGATGAGCCTGATCTCTCTCCTGATCGCGCCGCTGCTTGCCGCGACCCTTCCGGCAGTGGACGAGAACGTCGTCGAAAAAGCTATTCGCCCGCACCAGGGGCAGATCGTGGTGGTCAATTTGTGGGCTACTTGGTGTGGTCCGTGCCGTGAAGAGTTTCCCGACTTGGTGCGGCTCTACAATGAGAACAAAGGTTCGGTCGTGCTCGTGGCGGTCTCCATGGATGAACCGGAAGACGCCGCCAAAGCGCGCGAGTACCTTGAAACGCACAAGTCGGATTTCCCGGCGTATATCAGGGGCTTCAAGGATTTTGATGCCTTCTCCAGTGCTCTTGATCCGGACTGGAAGGGGGCTATACCGGCCACGTTTATCTTCGACCAGTCCGGCAAACGGGTATTCAGCCACGAGGGCAAAGTCACCTACAAGCAACTGAAGAAGGTGATTTCCCGTTTGAAATGACCGTCATCCGCGTAATCCGCGTTATCCGTGCTATCCGTGGGTTTTCCTCCCGCGGATAGCACGGACAACGCGGATAGCGCGGATTATCTGCACTATTCCGCAGATCCCAACATCTCCCACAATTCCACTATCCCCGACATCCGTCTTGACTTCCTGGACCGGCTTGTATGACTATACAGGATTCCTGTATATGGACAAACGGGAGAGACAGCGAGCGATCCTGCGTCTGATCCAGACCGAACTCATAAACAGTCAGGAGAGGCTGCGGAGGAAGCTCGAGGCGGAGGGATTCACGGTCACCCAGGCCACTCTTTCCCGAGATCTGCGGGAATTGCACATTATTAAAGCGGCAACCGGAGACGGGACTTATAAGTATACAGTCATGGATCAATGGATGGGCCTTCCCATCCGCACCTGCGAAGTGAGCGGGAACCTGCTGGTAGTTCGAACTGATGCGGGGATGGCGCCGCCGGTCGCATATAAGATCGACGAACTGGGGATCCCCGGGGTATTGGGAACGGTGGCCGGGGAGGACACTCTCCTGGTAGTGGTCGCTGAAGGGTACGATGCAAGAGGGATAAGAAAAGAACTATGGAACAGAGCGCGCGAGAAAGAAATATAAAAAAGATAGTTTTGGCTTACTCAGGTGGACTGGACACTTCCGTAATGCTCCATTGGCTGAAGTCGCGTTATTCGTGCCCGGTCGTTGCTTTTGTCGCCGATGTCGGCCAGGGCGAGGATCTAGAGGCCATCGAGAAAAAGGCTTTGGCAACCGGGGCGGAGAAGGTGGTGATTTCCGATTTGCGTGACAGCTTCGTGCGGGAATTTGTTTTCCCTGCAGTCCAGGCGCATGCGCTGTATGAAGGGGAGTACATGATGGGAACTTCTCTCGCCCGGCCCGTCATCGCCCGCGAGCAGGTGCGGGTCGCGCTCGAGAATGACGCCGACTGCGTTGCGCATGGAGCAACGGGGAAGGGAAATGATCAAGTTCGATTTGAACTGACTTTCCAGGCCCTGGCGCCTCAGCTCAAGATTCTGGCGCCTTGGCGCAGCTGGGAATTTCGTGGCAGAACCGACCTGATTCAATATGCCCAGGCGAACGGAATTCCGGTCACCTCAACAGCTGAAAAGCCATACAGCATTGATCAGAACCTGATGCACACCTCCTATGAAGGCGGGATCCTGGAGGATCCTTGGGCCGCGCCTCCGCCCCATATCTTCCTCCGTTCTGTCGCTCCGCAAGAGGCGCCCGATCAAACCACGGAGATCACTCTGACGTTCGAGAAGGGGGTCCCGACGATGCTGAACGGGCAGGTGCTGGGGCCATCGCAGATGCTCCAGGAGCTGAACCGGCTGGGCGGCGAGAACGGGATAGGACGGGTTGACGTGGTCGAAAACCGGTTTGTGGGAATGAAATCTCGAGGAGTTTATGAAACGCCGGGCGCGACCATTCTACATAAGGCCCATCGCGCTATCGAATCCCTGACGCTCGATCGGGAAGTGGCTCACTTCAAAGACCAGTTAGCGCCTCGTATTGCCGAACTCATTTACTATGGCTTCTGGTTCTCACCGGAAATGGACCTGTTGCTGAAATCGATCGCCGCCTCTCAGGAACGGGTTTCGGGCGAGGTGAGAATGCAGTTGTACAAAGGTAACTGCCAGGTTGTCGGACGGCGTTCGCCCTTTAGCCTGTACGATCCGTCTTACGCGACCTTTGAGGAGGACGTAGTTTATTCCCAGGCCGACGCGGAAGGCTTCATCCGCCTGCAAGGCTTGCGATTGAGAATAGGAGCGTCTAAACACAGAGGATGAGGTCGAGACTTATCCGCGCATCATAAAAGTCTCCGAGACTCGTTCGATAACCGAAGTCATGTCCGAAAAGAAGCCTCACACCAATCCCTGGGGAGGACGATTCGAGGCGGAAACCGATCCCCTGGTTCGCCGCTACACTGGATCGCTCCACCTCGATCGCCGTCTGGCCGCTTTTGATATCCAGGGCAGCCGGGCCCACGTTCGCATGCTCACCCATCAGGGAATTCTGACCGCGGAAGACGCCAGGCAGATTGAGAGCGGCCTGGACCAGGTTGAAGCGGAAATAAACGATGGAACCTTCCCCTATCGCGATGAGCTCGAAGATATCCATATGAATATCGAGCG
Source organism: Acidobacteriota bacterium (assembly GCA_035593865.1). Lineage (GTDB taxonomy): Bacteria > Acidobacteriota > UBA6911 > RPQK01 > RPQK01 > RPQK01. Next base: position 3,918 of record DAOTAI010000009.1, on the reverse strand, counting down.
GCGCCTTCAGGAGATTATCGGGCCAACAGGCGGGAGGGTTCACACCGGAAGAAGCCGCAACGATCAGGTTGCAGTCGATCTGAAGCTCTTTTGCCGGCAGGTTGCGAAGGACTGGCAGGGCAAGCTTCGTGTGATACAGAACGAGCTTCTGCTTCGCGCGGAGGAGCTGCGAGACGAGATCTACCCGGCCTGGACGCATCTTCAATCGGCTCAGCCTTTGTCCTGGGGGCATTACCTGCTCGCCTTTATCGAGATGTTCGAGCGGGACCACCGGCGACTCGGCCTCTACCTGGAACTGCACGATGTCAGTCCCCTGGGCGCCGGCGCTTTAGCGGGAAGCACTCTCCCGCTGGATCCTGAACAGACGGCGCAAACGCTCGGTTTCAGCAAGGCTTTTCGCAACAGCTACGACGTAGTGGGTGACCGGGACTTCGTCCTGGAAATTCTCCAGATCGCGTCCCAAATCATGCTTCACGTCAGCCGGTTTGCCGAGGACCTGGTATACCTGTCCAGCACGCCGGTTTCATGGATCGAGCTGCCGGACAGCCTTTGCACTGGAAGCAGCATGATGCCTCAGAAGAAGAACCCCGACGTGATGGAACTGGCACGGGGCAAAAGCGCGCTGGTGCTGGGGCATACTGCCGGTCTCTGCTTTCTCCTGAAGGGTTTGCCGTCCAGTTACAATCGGGATTTGCAGCAGGACAAGGAGCACCTTTTCCCGGCGGTCGACACGACCAGTGACACTCTTGATATCCTTCCGTTGGTCATTTCCGGTTTCCGAACCAGAAAAGACCGCATCGCTGGCCATCTCCAGGAAGGGTTCCTGATGGCAACAGATTTAGCTGAATATTTGGTAAGGCTTGGAATTCCTTTCCGTACGGCCCATGAAAAGGTCGGGCAGGTGGTGGCGGTTTGCGTCAGGGAGGGGAAAAGACTGAGCGATTTGTCCTTCGATCGATTAAGGGAATGGATCCCTGAAGTCCGAGAAGACGTTTTATCCGTCCTGGATCCAGTGGGCGCCCTGCAAAAGCGAACCCACAGGGGAAGCACTGGCGCCCAATCGGTCGAGTACCAGCTCAAGTTCTGGCGCAGTCGGCTGAAAGGCGGGGTTGAGTAATGGAAACGAAGACAGGTACAGGCGCCATGACGGATTTTATTTCCTTAAAAGACTTGAATGTTTCCAGATGGCGCCAGCTCTTGAGAGTCAGTGAGGAGGTCAAGCGCCATCCTGCCAATTTCCGACAGATGCTGCCGGGAAAGAGCATTGTGATGCTCTTCGAGAAGGCTTCGCTAAGGACACGCCTGACTTTTGAGTTGGGAATCAAGCAGCTGGGCGGGGAGGCGGTCTACCTGGACTACCAGGACAGCCATCTGGGCGGAAGAGAATCGCTGGTGGACGTTGCCAAGAACATGGAGCGGTGGTTCGACTGTATCGTGGCACGCACCTTCTCGCACCAAACCGTCATCACCTTGGCAGAACACGGTTCAATTCCGGTGATTAACGCCCTGACTGATGAAGAACATCCTTGCCAGGCTCTGGCTGACATCTTCACGCTCACCGAAAAATGGGGAGATGTGGCGGGCAAGATCCTGGCGTTTGTCGGGGATGGAAACAACGTCTGTGCTTCGCTGATTCATGCAGCGGCGCTTTCTGGCATGTCTTTCGTGGCGATCACGCCGGCAACCCACAAACCTTATGCCGGTGCCGAAGAGGACTTCAAACGTCTGGCCGCGTCTGATTCGGCCCGATACGTCTGGAGTGATTCGCTTGACGCGCTGAAGGGCGCGGATGCAGTCTATACGGATACCTGGGTGAGCATGGGACAGGAGGACGAGGCCCGTGCGAGAATAGAAGTTTTCAAGGCCTACCAGGTAACTCCTGAGGTGATGGCGATGACCGGCCGCGAGGCCTACTTCATGCACTGTCTGCCGGCTCATCGGAACCAGGAAGTGACTGACGCCGTGATAGACTCTGAAGTGTCCTTGGTCTTCGAACAGGCGGAGAATCGCCTGCATGTGCAGAAGGCCTTAATGCTGCTGTTGATGGCCCCTCGGGAGTTGGATCGCTATCTGCATCTTGACAAATGGGCGGGTTGGAGCTAATGGAGCGGGGCCTCCATTTGACACACTAGCAGGCCTATGCTACGATTTTGGCTCGTTTTTTCATGAGGAGGAGGAGTAATGGGATCACAGGACAGGCAGCTCTTTACCTCGGAGTCTGTCACCGAGGGACATCCTGATAAGATCGCCGATCAGATTTCCGACGCGGTTCTGGACGCCATTCTCGAACAGGACCCAGCCGGGCGCGTGGCGTGTGAGAGTATGGTTACGACGGGACTCATCGTGGTAGCAGGTGAAATCACGACTTCTTGCTACGTTGACATCCCTGAAATAGCGCGGCGCACGGTGAGGGAAATAGGCTACACTCGAGCGAAATACGGCTTTGACTGCGACACTTGCGGGGTCATCTGCTCGATAGATAAACAGTCGCCTGACATTGCGATGGGGGTCGATACCGGCGGGGCAGGCGATCAAGGAATGATGTTCGGTTACGCCTGCAATGAGACTGCCGAGTTAATGCCTGCGCCCATTCTGCTCGCGCACAAGCTCGTTGCCCGGCTGGCCGAATGCCGCAAGAAACATATCCTTCCCTGGTTAAGACCGGATGGAAAGTCGCAGGTGACTGTCGAATACGCCAACAATCGGCCGGTTCGTGTCGAAACGGTGGTCGTCTCGACGCAACACAGCGACCGCGTCGACAACGAAACAATCAATGCCGAGATCAAGGAACATGTTATCCGGGCCGCGATGCCGCCCGAATTGATCGACAGCAAGACCAAATTCTTCATCAACCCGACCGGGCGATTTGTAACCGGAGGTCCGCAAGGGGATTGCGGTCTGACGGGAAGAAAGATCATCGTGGACACTTACGGCGGCATGGCCCGCCACGGCGGCGGTGCTTTTTCCGGTAAAGATCCTTCGAAGGTCGATCGATCGGCAGCCTACATGGCCCGTTATGTTGCGAAGAACTGTGTAGCGGCTGGTCTGGCAGAGCGCGTGGAAATCCAGCTTGCTTATGCTATCGGTGTCGCCGAACCGGTTTCCGTTCTGGTCGACACGTTCGGTACGGGGGTGGTTTCGGACTGCATGATAACCGAACTGATCAGGGCACACTTTGATCTAACGCCGCGTGGCATCATTCAGACGCTGAACCTCAGGCGCCCAGTTTTCCGGCACACCGCCGCTTATGGACATTTCGGCAGAGAAGATCGGGGCTTCACATGGGAGTTGACCGACAAGGCGTCCGCTCTGCGCGCCGACGCTGGTCTCGCTGCCTAAGAACAAGTCCCAGGGTCGAAGGGCTCAAGCCTTTCCAAGTTGAAAGTCGTCCGGTTCCAAACCTCAGTCTTTCGAACCCTGGGCGCTAGAACCTCCCATCAAGGAGTGATTATGGACTTCGATGTCAAAGATTTGGCTCTTGCAGATAGAGGGCGTGACAAGATTGACTGGGCCGATCAGTCCATGCCCGTACTTAAGTTGATAAGACAACGGTTCGAAGCGGAAAAGCCTTTGGCGGGGGTGAAGATTTCTGCCTGCCTGCATGTAACGACCGAGACAGCCAACCTGGCGCTGACTCTGAAAGCGGGAGGTGCCCAGGTGCGCCTCTGTGCGTCGAATCCCTTAAGCACCCAGGACGATGTGGCCGCGGCACTGGTAAAGCATTTCGAAGTGCCAGTGTTCGCCATCAAAGGGGAGGACAACCCCACCTACTACTCTCACATCACGGCAGCACTCCAACATGGTCCTCAGATCACCATGGATGACGGCGCCGATCTGGTGACCACTGTCCTTTCTCAGCGACAGGACTTGATCCCAAACATCATCGGGGGCACTGAGGAGACAACGACCGGGATCATC
>DAOTAI010000380.1:0-5037 GCA_035593865.1 Acidobacteriota bacterium | reverse complement strand
AAAAACCAGAGGATACGCTCGCTCTGATCTCATACACAACTTTCGACTATATCTCGAAGGCGCGCCCGGCTACTTGTTGCTAAGATTGAGGGGAGATGTGATTTTCAGATCGGCATAACTTCGGAGGCGGGCGGAGGGATCGTTACCAAGGATTTCAACATAAACAACATGCCCGAAGGCACCTTCTTGCGGTTGGAAGCTGTCTGGAGTTTGGCCGGCACACAGGATTCTGCGCTGGCTACCCACGACTTCCCCCCGGGCGAGCGGATGCACGTTCTGGGAGACTACAATAACACGAGGTACAACACGCCCACGGAGTCATTCTGCTCTGGTTCCCTCGTGGACGGGCAGTATACGAGTGGGGATTGTCAGTATGTTCCGAACTGCAACTTCACTGGCTTTCAGGGGAAGTCGGGGTGGTGGCCGGAAGTTCTCGAGAATGGCAGCGGGATTTCGCAGAGTATTGGCACGGTATCTCGGGAGTGGTATTGTACCGGTCAGACTAACCGCGTTCGTGCGGTGCCAGCTCCGTGTCCGCAATGTCCAGGCGAAGTCCTGTCCGTCGGAGGCACAGTCGCGCGGAATGAGGGGAACGACCTCCTTCCATGTGGCGCCACGTTGTATGTCCATCAAGTTGGTACTGTGACAGTGGTCGACGCAGGCGGCGGCTTGGCCTTGAACCAGCTGGACCACTATGCAGGCGCCAGCGGCTGCAATAAAACAGCTGGAACGATCGGCGTGCGCAAAGTAATCAAACTTTGGTGAGCCGACCTCATTTGGAGAAGCCGTATGAGACTAAAACTCTGGTTTGTGATACCTATCCCGCTGTTTATGGTGATGACCTCCGCTGCAAAGGACATTACGAAGCAGTCCGGGAAAGTCCTTGTGAACGTTGTTGACGCCGACGCCGAGATGGGCCGTCCCCGCGTTGACATCGGAGGCCAGCCAACTGCCATAGAGCTCAACAACGGCACCGACGTCGTCGACGATATCCCGTTTATTGGCCCAAGCCGCATCGTCGTGCGGGGAAAACGAAGCAGACAGTATAGCCGGACGAATGTGATTACCGTCATCGACCCACGACTGAACAGGGTTATCGATACAATATGGGGGCTCGATGCAGCGTTCTCACCCGACTCGAGCATGGTAGCTTACCAGTTCATGGGGCCGTGGACGACACCCGGGGTTGTGTTGTGGCCTGCCCTCATCGCCTACGATCTGACTGCGCCCCCGGAATTCAACAACGCTGCCGGCGCTGGCAGCCCTTTTGCCCAAGCCGCTGCTGACCCTGCCCGCCCCTTTGCCGAACGCGGAGTCATTCTATATCCTGAAAAACACCGCATCACCAGCAGTTACTTCATTCTACTGGAGAAGGACGATGGTGAAATGAGCGGTGGCCGTCCTCGACTGGGCTTCGTTTCGCCCATTGCTTGGAGTCCGGACTCGAAACGTGTGGCTGTAGTAGATCACGACGCTGGGCAGAATCGTCTCGTCGTTATCGACATTTCGCGAGGCTTGCACCAGCCGTCTGTTGTGCTGGTTCCTATTGCTCGAGAGGCGTTTCTTCAAGCCGGGTTTGGGAATGCACTTCCAGATGAGTATGCCGACTTTTTTGTAGTGTTTCAGGAGCTGGATTTCACCGACGATGGAGGGAGCGTCGTTCTGAAGTCATGGCGGTCCAGTTCCTATGCCGAGAAGACTGTGAGTTTGCCGGTTCCGAAAACCCCCTAGCCACGGCAGGTGAGCACGCAGGGATCTTCGGGGGTGAGAATAATTTCGTGGCCACGTCCGGAGATGTCACTGGGGAGGTGGACTACAATTTGACCGTCAAATCACTCGCAGTCGGCGATGACTACATCGACTGTGAGCTTTGGCGAAGCTATGACAAGGTCAAAAAAACCAAGGTCCGCGTGGCGCACCTGGGGAACATGCCCGAGTCCGAATAAGAAGTAATGGAAGTTGCCGCGGCCGTTCTATTAGGTTTGTGTCTGTCCGTCGAGCGCCATTTGTGGGTCCAGGTCACGATTGCGCGGGCCGAGACAAGCCAGACCGAATTCGAAGTCGAGGCCCAAGAGTGTCCGGCCTGTGGCGGGCAGAAGTACCTGGTCCGGGCGATCGACAAAGGTAGTCGGCGCATCCGGGAGGCCGTGTTAGCTTCTCAAGCAAGGCCACCCATTCAGCTTCACGCCGCTCCAAAAAGATTGGTCCTGATCTATGATCTCACCGCCTCTCCCGAGGCCAATCGGCTGGCGCCGGCCCCGCACAATGATCCCCGATCGGTTGGATGGCCCGTGTTCAGGCCGCTCGAGACGCCGAGACCTTATGAATTCCTGACCGGCAAACCGGAAGAAAGCGGGGGCTTGACGTTGAGATCGCCCTGCTGGAGCGGAGATCGGTTCCTGCTTTTCACATACTGGATCCCGTCTGAAGGCAACCAACTCGTGATTGTGGACTTGATCCTGGGAGTGCAACAGGCACGCCATTTCGTGCTGCTTATAGATCCCGACGTGTCACCGCAAGTAAAGGAAATCCTCCGAGAACCGATAGCGGTCAAGTCGCTTCGGGTGGAAAATGGATCAGTGATCCTGACCACCCACAGAGAGTATTCCGGAATTGACGGAACGACCCTGACTATCGATGTAGTCGGAAGACTGCCGAGTCTGCGGGGCCTCTGAGTTTCATGAGTTTCATCCCTCTGATGCTGCGGCCAAGAGTCTCGACTATACTCCTTGCCCGTGAGAAGCAGGCCCTCAAGGTCAGATTGGGTGACACGCTCGTAATTGGCTTGCAAGGAGTTGACAACAAAGAACGGATGATCGGACCGTGAAATTCTGCGCTGTCTGTCTCCTTCTTCTTCTGATAGCCTGGTCACCTTCGATCTGGGCCGGGGAGTACCACGTTTCACCAGCGGGCAACGACGCCAACGAAGGCTTCTTCGCCAGACCCTACCGGACGATCTCTGCCGCCGCCGGGGTCGCGCAACCCGGGGACGTGATCTTCGGCGGCTACAATCCTTAAAGGAGTTGATTCAGGACGACTGGTTCACCGACAAGGGCCGCCCTCACCACACCGGAGAGGTGTACCTGAACGGGAAATCGCTGTACGAGGCCCGCCTGCTGGAGCGCGTACTGAATCCCCAGCCCCATCCGGACAGCCGGGACCCCGAGGCGTCCACATGGACGTGGTTTTGCGAAGGCGACGAGCAGAACAATTACATTTACGCCAACTTCCACGGCAAGAACCCCAACCAAGAGCTCGTCGAGATAAAAGTCCGTGACAGCTGCTTCTATCCGGCCAAGCCCGGCTGCGATTACATCACGATCCGTGGGTTCCGGACGAGCCAGGCGGCAAAGCAATGGGCAGCACCCACGGCCGAGCAGATCGGCCTGATCGGCGCTCACTGGAGCAAGGGCTGGATCATAGAAAACAACATCATCAGCGACTCGAAGTGTTCCGGCATTACGCTGGGCAAGGATCACCGAACGGGCCACAACGTTTGGAGCAAGGACAGAAACAAAGACGGCGCAACGCATTACAACGAGGTGATCGTGCGAGCGCTCGCGGCCGGCTGGTCCCGAGAAATGATCGGGTCGCACATCGTTCGTAACAACGTCATCTTCAACTGCGAGCAGGCCGGAATTTGCGGCAGCATGGGTGGGGCGTTCAGCCAGATAACGAACAATCACATCCATAGCGGCATCGATACTGTACTCGCTCAAATGTGACCCTGTTCAGCATGCTCTCCGATACCAACATCCCCGTGATCCTGGAAATGACTCGGGACGTGGACTGCTGGCAACTGCGAAGGTATGGTCTGCTTCCAGTGACTTGCTACGGCCGATTCGCATCAGGAAGAGTCTCGCTACGCGACCTGCCGCGGCTCCAGCATTCTCGCCTGGTCAAGAGGATTCGATGTTCGGGCGCACCGACCAATCCAGAAGCAGTGTCTGACATACGTACCATAGTCGCCGTCATCGATCAGGGGTTTCGACTCGATGACGAAAGCCTTTGGGACCAGTCCGGATGCCGGATCCTGAGCTACTGGGACCAGACTGCAAAGTCAGGGCACGGCCCTTCCTGTTTTCATGATCTACAATTTCCCGGATACATCCGAACTGCTGGGCTGGTGCGAGGTGGAATACGAGGACGGGTTCGTCATCACGGTTCCCGTTCGTTGTGGCGTCAGTATAGCTTCTTTTGACGCGGCATCGGCGCCGTACCGCGCCGATGCCGTCGAGTGCGGAGGCGGCGCCGGCGCCTTGGTTCGGTTTTTGCCTTCGAATGGGTGAATCCGCGGCTGGGCAAGGTGATCAAAGAGGTGCGGGTCAAAGGCGCCCTGGGATTCAAGTCGCCGCCGGATGAATGGCATAGTCTGCCGGGGGAGTTGACCAAGAGCAACGCCATCATTCTCGCCGCTATCAGTGTCGTTCAGAAACGAGCGGCGCCAGCTCTGCCTCCCGCACCCTAGTTGTGCATTACGTATCGAGGCTGATTCGTAATGCAATTAGAAGTCGGATGAAGACTCACTTTCGGGCATTAGCGTGCCGAACAGTTATCTGAACCCATGACCCATGAGTCCGCAGGACAGGCGAAACTCGACCGCCGGAGGTTCTTGATGACGCCTGCCGCCATCGCGGCTCCGGCTTTTGCAGGTTCCTTGCGAGCCGCCGACCGGCCGAATATCCTCTGGATCACGGTGGAGGACACCAGCCCCGCCCTCGGATGCTATGGTGACGCCGTCGCGCGCACGGTTCGTGACGACCGCTGGCTCTACATACGGAATTATATGTCTCATCTTTCGTGGAATCAGCCCGAGGCTTACTTACTCGGACGAGGCCGACATGCGTCGCGAGATCACCGAGCTTGCCCAGGCCGGCCAGCTCAACGCGGCCCAGATGACCTATGCAGGTTCCAGCCGGCCGCGGGAGGCTCTCTACGATACTGTGAGCGATCCGTTTCAAGTGCACAATCTCGCGGACGACCCAGCCGAGCGGCCCCGCCTGGAGCGAATGCGCCAGCGGCTGCGCGATTGGATCC
>DAOTAI010000379.1:0-5043 GCA_035593865.1 Acidobacteriota bacterium | reverse complement strand
GACATTCGAAAAGATGAGAGGCGTCCAATGGTACTGCCACGGCGGCAAGGAAAGTTTGTCGGATCGTGACTTCAGACGTCGTCTGCTGGACTCCCGGCCCGGCACCGCAATCGCTCCCGAATCGGACTCAGCGTCTGAAGGCACTCTCCGGGAGACAGAATGTATCAATCCCTTGTGGCGTGATTCCAACTGTCAGGGGGAGGGGGAAACGAATGCCATGCTGCTTTTAGGGTACGTCTTCTTGAGAAATAACGGCTTTCGGAGGCAGTTGGACAATATCGATACCCTCTTTGTCGGAGGCGACACCAGATACGGTCTTGGGAAAATATGCCGTGTGGGGTGGCACGAGGTATCCGATGACTTGTCCGTCTTCGGGAAACGAGTTCATCTGGATAGAGAGCATCCCGAAATACAGAGCGACATCGTTTGGGGGCATGCCTTGGAAGGTGGCCAGCCTGAAATCCATGGAATGCAGGGAGCGAAAGAGCTTCTTGGCGGCTGGGACCAAGGTAGCCCGTGGAGAGGAGCACTTACGTGGGCTCCTGGCTCATTTCTGGAACGTACAGTGGCCTGGTCGATAGACAACTATGGATACTGGATGCATCAGGACAATAAATAGCCGATGTTTGCGACAGGTTTGCGACACAACTTGCGACAAACTCACGACTCGACTTGCGACACCTCTCTTTGGTAAGGGTAGATGGGAAAATGAGATTGTCAGGATTTCCGGCCTGCCGGGGGCCACATGCTCTTTGATAGACCATTGAATCACAACGGTTTTCGGTTAACAGCCGGAGAACGGGAACGGTTATGAAGAGGGTTGCACATGGGGAGCCAATTTGTTTCTGCTTCCAGATCGGCTCTCGCTATTCCCTCTCGTTCGAATTTTGCGCAAAAGTCACTTGTATAATCCGCTTATACAATTGTATTATCTGGTTATACAATGCTGGCGGAAATCCTTTCATCTGAAACGAGAGCCGCGATTTTTCGCCTTCTCTTTGGTGTCATTACCGAAGAGCTTCATCTGCGCGAAATTCAACGGCGATCCGGGATGAAGATCCGATCGATCCAAGTGGAGCTGGCCCGTCTCGCCAACCTTGGCTTGATAACACCTCGGCGAAGCGGGAATCGCCTCTACTACCGGGCGAACGTGACGCACCCTCTGTTCCCCGAAATCCGGGGGCTTGTCCGCAAGACAGTTGGACTTGTCGATGTACTTCGGGACGCTCTCTCCGGACTACCCATCCGCCTGGCTTTTGTTTTCGGATCTATTGCCGCGGGCGAAGAGACGGCGAGGAGTGACATAGTCGTCCTTATAATTGGCCCGACAACACTCCGCCAAGTGGTTACGCGCCTGGCAGACATACCGGAAGTGACCGGTCGAGAGGTGAACCCTATCGTCTTTTCAGAATCTGAATTCGTGGCACGGTTGCAGCGCCAAGAGCATTTTGTGACTCGCGTATTGGGTGCCCGGCACCTATTCATCTTGGGAAACGAAGATGACCTTAGAGAGCTGGCTCAAGAACGGTTGGCTGAAGAGACACCAGACCAGCGCTGAGGAAGTTTGTGACCTGCTCGACATGGCAGATCGCGATCTCCGAGATGCTTCAGTTGCAGAGATCTCCCTGGACTGGAGGTTTGGGAATTGCGATAACGCCGCGCTGAAACTCTGCTCGGTGGTTCTCTACGCTTCCGGCTACAAAGCGGCTCGCGACCTCCAATATTACAGGACGATCCAGTCAATCGAGCTCATTCTCGGCCCGGATCGAAGGAGTGACGTAGCCTATCTGGACCTCTGCAGGAAGAAACGCAACATTGTCGAGTACGATCAGGCAGGCATGATTACGGAAGCAGAAGTAGATGAGATCGTCAGCTTTGTGCGGGATTTCAGATCAGACGTTCGCGCCTGGCTGGCCACAAATCACCCCGACCTGTTGTCGTGAACATTGGCTGCCTCTTGGCGAGTGCTACCCGATTTCACTGATCAGGATGTGCCGTCCCCCTCCGCTCTTTGACTCCGGCACATATATCGTCCCGTTCTTAAGGTCCAAGTGTTTTCGACGCAGTCGGACAATCTCGTCGTGTCGCATCCAGTGTGAAGCGCGGTGAAAATAATCGGCCGAAGGCAATCGTTCGCGCTGCCCAAAAGTGTCTTGATCTGGTCGGGATCGAGGTAGCGGTTTCGCTCGTTGCGTTCCTTGGTCAGTCTCACAAACCGGACCGGATTGTGGATCACTTTCCCCAGCAATTGAACTCGATGATGTGATTGAACATGCACTTAAACGGATCGGACTTGAGTGTCGTCAGGGCGACGCCCTACTCGGGACCGGCACAACTGCCAGAGCCACTTACTGCCTCTATGACCTCTTGAGAAACTCGGCTAGCGCCGCTGCTAATCCTTCATCCAAGAGATTCTCTAGTTCAGGACCGCGCTGGTTGATTTCGTCAAGGCTCTCCGAGTGGACAAAGTGAAAGGCATCTTTGGTTGTTAGCACGTACTCGACATCTCGTTTGTGAGGTGGGTACGGCCCGATTTCTCCAAACGTTGTTACTGCCAGAACACCAGGCTCTTTACCGGCTCCGTGGATCGAGGCGACATATCGCAGTTGCCATCTGTCGGTTCGAATGCTAAGACTGCACCAGCCACTGAAGAAGCTGAAATCGGCATAGTGACCGGCCCTGTGGGCAGATTCGTTGATATGCCAGCGAAACCAGTTTGTCTTTTTGTCTGGTGGCATCGAGCTGTCAGAGGTAACCCGTATGTCGGGCAATCCTTGGCCGCGAAACACGTTTCGCAATTCAGTTTTCTTTCGTTCAAACCAGGCAACCATTCGTCCGCCGACAGCCAACCCGCGAGTCCTTAGACGCTCTTGAATCTCTGACTGCTCTCGCCGGCGAACTTCCGCGAGTTGAGCCGCAAGCGTATGAGCCACATCGAGCGCCATCCCTCCGATTGCCAACTCAAGCGGCCGTTCCAATTCACTCGTTAGAGCGGCTCCCTCCAGTTTTATGAATAGCTTGATTAAGTCTTTGAGATTCCAGTCGTTCGCTGCATCCAGCGCTCGGAGATAGTCAGCCCTGTGCCAGCGGTCGATAACCAGTGGTGCGTATTGGTGTTTCTCAAATACCAATAACGTAAGAGCGCGTGCGACTCTGCCATTCCCATCCGCGAAGGGGTGAATCTTCACGAAGCTGTGATGCAACCAGGCAGCCTTCACCGCGGGATGAAGCTTCGAGTCTTGTTCAACAGCACTCCAAATCTCACACAGTCGGTCAATTTCGGAGGCTACGTGCTCCGGCGGGGTATACTCGAGCAGCGTGTCATCCTGGCGGTGTGCCTCCTAAATGAGCATTGTTGGCCAAGCTTCACGGAGAATCAAGAATGTCCAGCAAGGCTGCTGCATGACGGTTTTGGCATGGTCCGATCCAAACAAGCCTATCTCATGGCATTTACAGTAAACAATCTACCGGCACCTTTTTGAGAAAAACCGGGGTGTGCGTCTGTGTCAGCTCAGGGGACATAATTGGCGAAAAATCGAGAGAAACAGCAGAAACAGCGAACGAGAGGGCGGGGGAGGGAAGTGTCATCGTTTTAGCCACTTGCGCTCTAAGGCGAATCGCATCAAGCCGTGCAGGAGATAAGGGACGCTGGCTATCAAAGGAGGGCGCCAAGTCATTAAGAATCAGATAGTCACACCCGTATCGCATAGTCGCAGTCATTCTTCCACTCCGTGGGTTTTCGTGGCATTGTTCCACTCGGTCGTTCTCTAGTTCTTCTTGCTCCCCACCGAAATTGCGTCGCACGGTGTGGCTCGATCGACCCGTACCAGAACAAAAAGGGCGCTTTGCCAGGCCTTGCATCCAGAAAGTCTTCGAAGTTCGCTGCTAGCGAGAGTCGGTTTGTTCGGTTATTATTGCAGCCTTGCGCGCGCTTCTGAGTTCGCTCAAGTAGAGAGCAAGATGGAAGTACGTCTCTGCCGCCCCCACGTCTGCGACTGAAAGTCAGCAACAGCGACGACGTTCAAGAATATCTTATGGTAGGTTCACGCACCGCAAGCACTTTGTACCATTACCTTGGCGATTTGGGCTACCCGCTCGATTCCTTCGAAAGGATCCTCGACTTCGCATGCGGCTGTGGACGCACCTTGAACTTCCTTTCACCGTACGTATCAACTAGTGCGACCCTTTGGGGATGCGATTATGACGAGGAGTTGGTTTCCTGGTGCCAGAGAAACTTTCCCAGCATCCGAGCTATGAAGGACCAGAGTGATCCACCGCTCGAGTGGGAAGACGGCTTCTTCGATCTCGTCTACGCAATTTCCTTTCTGACTCATCTTCCTGAAACGCGCCAGAAACAATGGCTAGCCGAACTAGATAGAGTAACTCGAGACGACGGTCTCATCCTCGTTACCTTGATCGGACCGAAACAGGCCCGGAAGGCGGGAGTGTGGCTTGGTCGAAGGGGATTCAGATTTAAGGTGTACGGGGAAGCCTTCAACCACCAGGTGGCATACCAGTCAAAAGACTACGTCCTAAAAGAGTGGTCGAATCTCTTCGACGTTCTAGAGTACGTCGAGTGTGGACTCAGTGACTTCCAAGATATGGTCCTCTTGGGAAAAAAAGGAACTCGGCGGAAGAAAAGGCTCTTCAGGCCTCGATGCATACCCAAAGAATTGGAGGAGGTCTATCACCAAAGGGAGGATCTGTGGAGGCACTTTGATTCGAGGGGAATCGGAAGAGCTGATTCCAGTTGGCGCAACCTGGATCTCCTTGATTGGGCACTCTTCAACGGCGCATTCAAGCATGAGAGCCTCAAGCGTCTCTCTTATCTTGAACAGTTCAAGGTGGTTGAAACCGACTAGCGAAGCACAGCAGTTTCGGGCAGATTCACCTGGCTTACCGCTTACGAATTAGTGTCCAATGCTAAGTCATGAAATCAGGGTTCAGCGCGCGTGTTTCTTTCAGAATGCCTTGCCGGTTTCGCTAGTGCTTAGCCCGGATTTCTCACACACTTAATGAAAAAAGGGCCGCCTTTTGTGGTAT
>DAOTAI010000378.1:0-5071 GCA_035593865.1 Acidobacteriota bacterium | reverse complement strand
ACAGAAAGCCAGGGTTTCAGAACTCGACCGCGATGGTGAAACTCTATCCGGCTGGTCGGAAGGAGACGGAACCGAACCAGGATTCGCAGAAGACGAACCAGGCAGCCTGACCGCAACCATTGTCAAGCAGCTCGCGTCTTCAAGATAGGAAGTGGTGGGCGATACTGGGTTCGAACCAGTGACCTCCGCCGTGTGAAGACGGCGCTCTAACCAGCTGAGCTAATCGCCCGAAGAATCGTTATTTTATTCATCCACGGTGTTTGGTGTCAAATGGACCATTTGCACGACTGCATAATTATCGGCGCCGGTCCGGCCGGACTGGCTTGCGGTATTGAGGCGAAGAAGAGAAATCTCGACTTCCTGATTATTGAGAAAGGAACAGTCTGTGATTCGATCTACCACTATCCCACTCATATGACCTTCTTCACCACTTCCGAGCTTCTGGAGATCGGTGGCGTGCCAATGGTAGTCTCCACGGAGAAACCGAAGCGCGTGGATGGGCTTGTTTATTATCGGCGGGTGGCAAACGAGTTTCAGCTGCCTATCAAGGACTACGAGGAGGTTCTCGGTATCAGCGGTCAGGAAGGAGACTTTCGAATCGCGACCAGAGATCGCTGGGCGGTGGATCACTGCTATCGATCGCGACGCATTATCATTGCCACCGGCTATTACGCCAATCCGAATCGACTCGGTATACCGGGCGAGGATTTGCCCCATGTCAGTCACTACTACCTTGACCCTCACCCGTACTTTCGCAAGAAAGTCACCGTGGTTGGAGGCAAAAACTCGGCAGCGATCGCAGCCCTTGAGTTGTATCGAAACGGAGCGGCGGAAGTCAGGCTGGTCCACCGCGGTCCGGCGATGAGTAGTGAGGTTAAGTACTGGATACTTCCAGACATAAATAACCGCATCAAAAACGGCGAAATTAAGGCACATTTCAACACCCGGCTGATTGAAATCCGCCCGCAGGAAGTTGTCCTGGCGACTCCGCAGGGAACCGAAGTCTATACCAGCGATTTCGTTCTGCTGCTGACAGGGTACCAGCCGGACGTGCAGTTCCTTCGCAAAGTCGGCATTGAGGTAGGGGAAGAGGATCTGGCGCCCAGGCACAATCCGGAAACGCTGGAGAGCAACGTCAAAGGCATCTACCTTGCAGGGGCCGTGCTTTCCGGGAGAAATACCAACGAAATTTTCATCGAGAACGGCCGCTTCCATGGGAGTCAAATCTTCAAGCACTGGCCGAGGTAAAGCCATGGAACTGACTGCCGAACCAAAAGAACGGGCGATTCTCGTCGGATTCTGCCGGGACGCGAGGGAGCGTTACCTTGAGGAAGAATCGCTCGAGGAACTTGTCGAGCTGACGACCAGTGCGGGGGCAGAGGTAGCGGACGTAGTGATCCAGGAGCGAGCCCGGCCCGACCCCGCTTACCTTATCGGGCAGGGCAAAGTCGATGACCTCCGGGAATCAGTCCTGATCGAACAGGCGAACCTGGTGATTTTTAACGAAGATCTCACCCCTGCCCAGCTCCGAAATCTCGAACAGAGCCTCGACACGAAGGTCATTGATCGCACCGAGCTTATACTGGACATCTTCGCCCAACGGGCCCGTTCCAGCGAGGGAAAGTTGCAGGTTGAGATGGCTCAGTTGGAGTACCTTTTGCCTCGCCTGACCGGCCGAGGAGTTCAGTTGTCGCGGCTGGGAGGCGGAATCGGGACGAGAGGTCCCGGCGAGACTCGACTGGAGGTCGACAGACGACGAATCCGTGCCCGAATCGCCCGCATCAGGAGTGAGCTGCGGCGACTGGAAGAGAGAAGGGGTCTGCAACGCCAGAAACGTCGCGGGGTGCCTATTCCGACAGTCAGCCTCGTCGGGTACACCAACGCAGGTAAATCGACGTTGTTCAACCGGCTGACTAACGAGAACGTCCTCGTGAGCTCCAGCATGTTCGCCACGCTCGATCCGCTGGTCAGACGTATTTCACTCGATTCCGGCCAGGAGGTCCTGCTCAGCGACACCGTGGGGTTTATCCGGAAATTGCCGCCGACGCTCGTTGCAGCATTCCATGCCACTCTCGAGGAGACTGTTGAAGCCGACCTTCTGCTTCATGTCATCGATGTCTCCCGGGAAAACTATGAAGACCTGCGCGAAGCGGTATACCAGGTTCTGGATGAGATCGGACTGAATTCGGCCAAAGTCTTGGAAGTCTACAACAAGATCGATCAGCTCCGGACAATTCCGGGGATTGATAGCAGCCAGGAATATGTCCTCGTATCGGCGAATACCGGGGAGGGAATTGAGACCCTCCGTTCAAAGATGGGCGAAATGCTTAATCGGGGGCTGCGTCTTGTCGATTTGCTCCTTCCCTTGCACCGGGGCGACATTCTGGCCCAGATCAGGGACCGGGCGACAATAGAGAAGGAAGAGTATTCCGAGTCCGGTATCCGGTTGAGAGCCGCGCTGAGACCGGCCGATGTCGGGCGTTTTCGAGAGTACATCGTCGAGAGTGGAGCGAGCGAACCGGTCGCTCACAAGCCGTCATAATCAACGAGCACCATGTTCAGAGTCGCAATCGTCGGAAGACCGAATGTTGGCAAATCAACGCTTTTCAACCGGTTGACTCAGACCCGCAAAGCTATTGTCGGAAATGAACCTGGGATCACCCGGGATCGCCTCTACGAGATAGCGCGTTGGGATCAGAAAGAGTTCGAAGTCATCGACACTGGGGGAATGATACCGGGGGAATCGGATATCATCCCCGAGCAGATTCTGGAACAGGCTCGGCTCGCGATGACGGAAGCAGATCTGATCCTCTTCGTGGTCGATGTCCGCGCTGGGATCACGCCGCTGGACGAGGCTCTTAATTCGCTTATCCGCTCGACGGGCAAGGATTACCTGGTTGTTGTTAACAAGGTGGACACGCCGCGCCTGGAAGATGACGCGCTGCAGTTCTATGCCTTCGGCGTCGATTCAATCTATCCCATATCGGCGGAACATAAGGAGGGAGTATCGGAACTCCTGGAAGACATCCTAGTGCGTGTGCCTGAAGGAACAGCGACAGAGCCGGCACCGGATGAGATTCGGGTGGCGATTATCGGGCGCCCGAATGTGGGCAAGTCTTCGCTTCTGAACCGCTTCCTCGGCCAGGAAAGAGCGATTGTGACGGACATCCCGGGAACCACCCGAGATTCGGTCGACAGTACCATTACTTTCGACGGTCAAACCTATCGGTTAATCGACACCGCAGGTATCCGCCGCAAGGGAAAGACCGAACTGATGGCCGAGAAGCTGAGTGTCATCATGGCCCGAAAGAGCCTGGAACGGGCTGATGTCGCCCTGTTGCTGCTCGATGCCACCGAAGGGGCCACTCACTTGGACGCCACTATTGGCGGATGTGCGGACGAAGCCGGAGTCTCGGTCGTTATCGTGGTGAACAAATGGGACCTGGTCGAACGTGACACTTTTACGGCTCAAAAGCTGGAGGAGGAGTTCCGGGAGAAAATGCGGTTTCTTGACTATGCCCCGATGGCTTTTGTTTCCGCTAAGACTGGTCTGCGCGTGGCGAAACTGCTGCAACACGTCAGGAAAGCCTACGAAGCACGTTCGATCAGGATTCCAACGGCGGAACTGAACGAGTACCTTGGCACCGAAGTGCAGCCGAGCCTTCTGAGAGGGAAGGGAAGACAGAGCAGGTTCCCGCTCAAATACGCTGTCCAGGTGGGGACTGCTCCCCCCACTGTGGTTGTATTTGTTCGAGGAGGAGAGAAACTGCACTTCTCCACCGAACGATTCCTGATCAATCAATTGCGAGAACGATACGAGTTTTACGCCACGCCGATCCGTATCGTGCAACGAGTCCGCTCCCGTGCGAAAGCCCGGAACCGTGGCTGATCGGGCGTTGCGGGTCCTGTTATCCGCGTAATCCGCGTAATCCGTTCTATCCGTGGGCATATGGGACCCGCGGGCGGATCACACGGATAACGCGGATGACAGCCTGCAGACCTCACAACCTTAGCCCTTCACTGCTTTTATCGTTTTGATCCTCACGCTCTTTGTGTTATCGTCCCGCTTCGGCTCTTTTATCCAAGCCAGGAAGGGATGGGTAACAGAAGATGCTCTACTTGGTCGCGGGCGCTTATTTCGCCCTGATGATAGGCATCGGCCTCTTCACAGCCAGAAAAACACGCACCATGCAGGATTTCTTCCTCGGCAACCGCTCGGTGGGTCCCTGGGTCTCGGCCTTTGCCTACGGTACAACCTACTTTTCGGCCGTACTGTTCATCGGCTACGCGGGAAGCCAGGGCTGGGGCTTTGGCTTGGGGGTGCTCTGGGTGGCCGTGGGAAATGCGTTCCTGGGTTGTCTGCTTCCGTGGCTGATTCTGGGCCGCCGAACTCGCGCGGTAACGGCGCGGCTGGGTGCGATGACCATGCCGGAATACCTGGAAGCCCGGTACGGATCGAAGGCTCTGAAGGTGGTCGGCGCATTAATCGTGTTTGTCTTTTTGATACCTTACTCGGCTGCTGCTTACACGGGCCTTTCCTTCCTGTTCGAAGGGATCTTTGGAATCAAGTACATTCATGCGCTCCTGGGAATCGCTGGTCTCACGGCCTTTTATTTGGTGCTGGGGGGCTACTTTGCAGTGACTCTCACGGATTTCGTTCAAGGGCTGGTCATGCTGGTCGGTGCTTCCCTGATGGTCGTCTACGTCATCGGGGCGGACGCAGTGTCGGGTTTTACAGGCCTGCTGAACGGACTAAGAAGAGTGGATCCGGACCTGGCAAGTCTGTTTCCCGCCAACTGGGCGAGCATCATGTGGCTGGTTGTGCTGACCTCTCTGGGCACGTGGGGTATGCCTCAGATGGTGCAGAAGTTTTACGCGATCAAGAATGAGAAGGTTATCCCACGGGCGGCGGTGGTGGGAACCCTGTTCTGCCTGATTATAGCCGGCGCGGCTTACCTGGTTGGATCTTCCTCCACGCTGTTTGGTCCCGCGCTCGTTTCCGATAACCCACAAGTCTTCAGTGCAGCGCCGGAAAGCCAGACCGCCCTCACCGACGCTCTGGTCGCCCGCC
>DAOTAI010000377.1:0-5080 GCA_035593865.1 Acidobacteriota bacterium | reverse complement strand
ACACTGATCGTCAGAAGCGGCGCTACCCCCAGGACTACGGCCAGGGACTTGTTGACGGTCACCGTCTCCGCGATCCGGTGGCTGACCCGGTCCCATTCCTTTTTCCTGAGTCCCCTAATCTCCGTCCACAATACCAGGATGGAGCCTCCAACCATCAGGTTGACGAATAGGATGTGCAGCAGGAAAGAGATCAGCAGCAGGGCTGTGAGCAGCCAGACTGGCGCCGGCAATGGCAAAAGCACGTCTTTAGGAACAAGGGAATCCATGTTCAGTTCCTCGGGATTGAGGCGTTGCTCGCAATACGATCCGATTTCGTCTGTAGCGCCGCCAGGTACGAAGCGAGTGCTTTTCTCTCCGCAGCCGTACCGGGAAATGGCGGCATGTAAGGTCTGGCGCCGTGGATGTTCTTGACATAGCCCTCGATCGCTTCCTCACTCCAGGTTTGCCCAGGGTAAAGGCGCGACAGATTAGTCCTGATCGAATTTGCCCCATTGATGGTGTGGCATCGGCTGCACGCCAGAAGAAAGACCTCACGTCCAGCCTCCGTGCGATTGTCGGGCGACACCGTCCGATTAATTGTCCAGGCGGAATTGGCGAGCAGGCCGGTTTTTGCGAGGTAGGGCGCTTCATCGATGCGCACCCCGTTCGAGAACATGTAATAGGCCAGGACGTAAGGCTTGCGGATGAATTGCCGTGTACGTTCAAACTGCGCGATCAACAGGCAAATGGACAGGAAGGGAACGACCCAGATGAACGACCACGCGCTCCTGGGTCTGACCAGCGCCCATACGTTCACACCCAGACTGATTAACGCGACGGCCAGGGTGAACTTCAGGAGCAGGCCGTAGTGCACGGCCCAGGCTTGCGTGCCGAAGGCAACGGGCAGGTTAGTCATCATCTCAGCCGGGATGGCCTGGTAATAAACCAGAGACCAGAGCGTCAACGGAACGATCCAAAACAACGTCCACCCGGCAAAGTGACGTACACTCTCGCTCCGAAGATCCGTTTTCCTGCCTGTAAAAAGCACAGCCAGAGCGAGGGCCAGCGACCCGGCCATTGCCATTGCTGCCGTCGTTCGGAAGAACAGCTGCGGGATATAGGCGGGATTGAGAAATCCGGCAAGGAGATCCAGGTGCTGAGGCCAGGATCCCGGGTTCATCATAAAGCCAAGGATGGCGGTAATGATGGCCATCGTGAGCCATGACATGACGGATAGCGCGATTCCTATTCTGATGTGGGTGGTTTTGCGCGCCCCGGTCATGCGTTTCCACGTCAGGAAGTATGCAAGAATCAGAACGACTTCGCACACGAAGACCACCCACTCGCTAAACCATGCCCAGTAAAAGACCCGCAGCAGGCTCCCAATGGCGGCGGGATTGACGACCGATGTGGAAAACCAGATTCCTACCCCGGTCAGAGCCCCTACCGAAGTCGTGACGACGAAGGCAACGGCCAGAATCCTGTAGAGCAATCTGTCCCAGTCTTCCCGCCCGGTTCGGTGCGCCCACCACTCAAAGAAGGTCAATGTCGGCATCAAGCCGACCGCGAAAGAGTGATTGATGATTACGTGAACAATGGCGATCAGCGCGATCAGGAATCGATTGCCGAAAAAATCCGCCTGAAAGATCGGAAAGTCCATAGCGTTATCCTGGTTCCCCGGTTATTCAACGAGCAGTTCCCGCAAAAGAGCATGAAGCTTTTGCCATTCCTCATCGGACAGAAATCGGACTCGAGGTTTGACCCCCGCTGCGGCAGGATCGAGGCAGATCAGATTTCTGAACCGTTCGATATCCTGATGCCAGGTAGTGTCGGAGCTCAGAATTCGGTTCAGTCTGCTTCGGCCGTCAGGCTCCTCGAGGCTCTCCAACAAACTTGCGGTAGGCGAATCGTTTCCAGTCAAAGCCCTGTATTCCGGCTCTCCTGATGACTCGGCCAAGACCCGCTCCAGCGCGGTCGAAACCGGAATAACGCTGGGTTCCCGAGCACCCTGCGACAAAGAAAACTCCTTGTCGAGGCTCGCTAGTGAAGTGTCGGTGTCCTGTTCGTGCCCGGCTGCAAGAGAGCGAACAAAATGGCTGATGGCAAACCTTTGTTGATGAGTCAAGTAATCGAAGGCCGGCATCGAGGTACTCGGGATTCCCAAAGTGAGAGACCGAAAGATGCCGGAAAGCCGGGTCCCATTTCGCCAGCCGGAAAGCCGTGTCAAATCGCGCGGCGGGGGCTTCAGGGTAGTCCCCGCAGGACCGTCTCCCCGACCGCCTGGCCCGTGACAAAGGCGGCAATGTTCGCTATAGAGTCGTGTGCCTTCATTGAGCGCTTCTGGACTCGGAGTGGCGGCTTGCCTGACATCGACCGGCGGAATCTCTCTACCTTTTCGCGCCGCGATTTCCGTGTCTCTAAAAACGACGTCTTCAGGAACAATGACTTCGGGAACCAGCCTGCGTGTCGTATCGATCGGTGTTGCTGGAGAGGTCTCGCTATACCAGATTGCGGATCCGATTAGCAGTATCTGGACGACGGCGGCCAGAATCAAAACGGTACGTTCCGGCTTCCAGCGAGGATCGGTCGGTAGTTCAGGTCGTGATTCCATAGTGTCGTTCATAGGTGGAAACGAAAGGCCGCGTCGAGTTTCGGGTCATTAACCGGGAGCAGGGGCGCCCGGCGCGCTGTCCACTGCCATGCCAGTAGTCCAACTGCCAGAGCCGCGAACGGTAGCCACAATTCCTGCCAACTGAACACGGTTTCTTCCGCCCGGATGCTGGGAGCTATCAACCAGTACATATCGAGGGCGTGTGCCCCGAGGATCCATGCGGCCACCCACCTCAATCTCTTCAGGCTGGTCTTTGCCGATCGATTCAAAAGCGCCACAAACGGAACTATGAAATGAACGACGACAAGGAGCCAGGAAACGACGCCCCATCCGCTGGCTGATCGCATGGCATACCAGATGGTCTCCTGGGGCAGATTGGCGTACCAGATGAGCAGGAACTGTGCAAAAGCGACGTACGCCCAAGCGGTATTGAAGGCGAACATGAGCGCCCCGAGATTATAGAAGTGGTCAGGACCAACCTCGGAGGGCAGCAGCCCTTTCATTTTCAGATGCGTCGCTGCCAGGGTCGTCAGCGACACCCCGGCTACCATGCAGCTGACGAAAAGGTAGATGCCGAATATCGAGCTGTACCAATGAGGAACCAAGCTCATGACCCAATCAAAGGCGGCAAAAGTGATGGTCACGACGAGCAGGATCATGAACACCGGGCTGAATCGAGAAGCGCGCTCTGAAAAAGACTTATTGCCCACCTGGTCCTGCTTGCGAGATCCTTCAACCAGAAACCGGTAGCCCACGAGCCAGACCGCGAAAAAGAGGACAAAACGTACCAGGAAGAAGGGGAGATTAAGATAGCCCGATTTGCCGGCGAGGATGGGGTCGTCGGCCGAGCCCGTATGAGTCCATTCGTAAAGCGTTCCCACACCGACGAGCACCGGCAACGCCAGGATGAGGCTTATAGGTATCAAGACGGCCAGATTTTCCGCGATGCGCCTGAAAGGCACGCTCCAGGTGGCGTTCACCGTGTATTCGAGAGTCACCAAAAACAGCGATCCCAGACCCAAGGTCAGAGTAAAGACGAAGAACACCAGCGAATTCGCGAGAAACCGCGTCCAATCCGACCAGAGGGAAGCGGCCAGGAGAATCACCGCGACTACTGCCGTCGCGCCAGCAACGAGTCGCACCCTACCGGTTACCGTATATGACCAACTGTGACCTCGACTGCGTGCGGCGTGGGTCATTGTAAGTCTTGCTCCATTGCGTTCTGGGATCTTTGAAGAACCCTCAGATAATGGATAATCAACCAGCGATCGTCCCGGGATACTTGGGATTCGTGGCGCGGCATCAGGTTCTGTCCTTCGGTCAAGGTCGCGTAGATCCGTCCATCGCTCCATTCACGCACTTTTCTTGAATGAAGTGTCGGCGCCTTGGGAAATGCCTCGGTCAAAGTCCCTCGCCCATCGCCCAGTCTGCCGTGACAGGGTTGGCAGAAGACGGTGAAGCGGTCTCGGCCGCGAGCAAGATTGGAGGCTGTGATCGGCAGCGGATTAACGAGGCTGGCCGCTTCCTCCGGCTGGCCTTTGTAAGGGTAAGGTAGATACCCGCGGGCCACAGTGCCTTCCACCGGGACCGCGACCGGGGTCTGCTGCGCTCCCAGCCGCGGTTGGTATTTCATAAAACTGAAAGGAGAAATCTCCCCTCCGTAGCGAAAGACCAGACGTGTTGCTGTCGACGAGAAAATGGCGACGCCGATGACGAGAACGAGAAATGGCACGCTCAGGACTCGTTCTTTGTAATACAGACTCGGTTTCTTCCGCCTGAGCAACTCAACGGCCTGGACATTCGGGTCCCAAAGGTCCTCGCGCACGGTTTCCGCACGAAAGCGGCGATCAGATGCCTCGACTACCAGGGCGTAGCGATTGCAGGTCAGGTCGCGAATATAGCGTGATCTGAGCAGCGCGCTTCCGTACCGAGGCAGGCGGTTGAACACAGCCAGCATGCCGATCACCGTCGCCAGCGACGCAAAAAGCACCATAAGCTCAAAAGTCACCGGGACAAACGCTGGAAGGGCAAAAAGAGGGTTGCCACCGATATTCAGGGGGTAATCAACGGCGCTAACCCACCACTGCGCGGTCTTGGCAATCACCGTTGCAGTCAGTCCTGCGACCGCTGCCACGTAGCCCAGGCGCGAGGGGCCTTTGCCGAGCAGCCGGTCAACCCCATGAAGGGGGTAGGGAGAGATGGTATCCAGTCGAGTGAAACCTTCTTTTCGCGCCCGGAGGATTCCGTCGGCAAGGTCATCGGGGCTCCCGTAGATCGCTATGGCCCCGACGATTTCGAACCGTTCCTCTCTCTCAGTCATGGAACTCCCTCTAAACGTCCACTTCCTGTACGGGGGCGAGCCCGATCGGGACTGTTCGGGAACGGCTTATCTGCGCGCCTGGCAGACCTGCCTTAACCTCGGTCATCGAGATGACCGGCAAAGTGCGAACAAACAACAGCACCAGGGTAAAGAACAGTCCGAAACTGCCC
>DAOTAI010000376.1:0-5134 GCA_035593865.1 Acidobacteriota bacterium | reverse complement strand
TCTGGATTTGGCAACAACCGTTTTTCAAACGAAGGCCACAGTTTGGCGGGAATGCTTTCTGCGCCTCGGCGGTTCCTTTATTTCGGATTGGGCGGGAACTGCAGTTCGGCTTCGGCGCGCTCCGAAGCCCCCGCCACGGCAAAGACGAGGAAGTACTGGTAAGGGAGAAACGTGTGTTCCTTTTTAAGCTCGAATCCGTTTGCCTGCATTTGCGCGATCAAGTCTTCTTTCGCGATCTTCATCTGAACAGGCGGGCCCACGGGCAGCTCTCGCTTCTGAAAGTCGATCATCACCACCGTTCCGCCCGGCTTGAGCATCTTTTTCATGAGTCTCAGGTACTTGGCCTGGTTCTCGATGTGGTGCCAGGTATTGCAGATGAAGAAGCGGTCGATGGAGTTATCGGCCAAGAGAGGATCGTCCGGCGGGGCGAGAATCGTCCTGACGTTCGTTATACCCCTGTCCCGGATCGCCCGGTTCATGTGGATGATCATGTCCGGGCTGACGTCGACCGCGTAAACCTCGCCGGTTTCGCCGACATGCCGCGCCAGGCGAAAGGCAAAGTACCCCGAGCCGGCACCGATATCCGCAATCTTCTCACCTTCCTTCAGATTCAGCGCCTGGATCACTTCGTGCGGCTTCTGGTACTCGTCCCGCTTGGGATCCTCCAAGAAGGCGATGTAAGCCTCGGAGTTCTGGTGGCGCCGGTGCATCTCGTCGGCGTGCCTGGAATGGTCGTGCCCCTGTCCCCAGACAGCAGTGGCAAAACAGAAGGCCAGGATGAGGATAAGCTTACGTTTCACTGGTTACCTTCCTGTCGCTTGACGGATCGCGATAGTGACCATTATCCCGCTGAAAAACGCGGCACTCAACCGCTCATACCTCGTAAGCCGCTCCGAGGGCGTGGGAGACCTCTCGATTCTGTCAGCACAGACTCATTGTGGTTGGACTCTCCAGAGTCCGACACCAAGCCGCACGCAGGATCAATGGTGCCGGCATTCTTCTGCTGCCATGCCGGACTCGGAGAATCCGGCCTTAGACTTTGGAAAATATATAGAACTGTAAACAGAGTTCGAGTGGCTGAGAGGAAGAGAGCGCTCACATGCGCATGCCGGTCAAGCTCGGAGGCGTGAGCGGGCCGGGAGAGCACGGCGGTTGAGTGCCGCGTTTTTTGCGGTGTATCGAAACCCGTGCTCTCGCGGCCCGCGGTCGATGGAGAGTCGAAGGCGGTCCGAGCGGTTGAGACGTGGCGCGGGTTTCGATACAACGCGCCCACAAGGCGGGCGCGTCACTCAACCACCAGGGTTTCGATACAACTCGCCACAAAACGGCGAGTCACTCAACCGCCGTGCCTCGCCTCAACCTGCCGCTCGCAAGCTCGGCTCCTAGCGGCGGGTTGTGAATGTGCGTTGTCCTGTTTTATAGACATATGTATTTTCGCCAATGTCCACGGCCAGACTCTCCAGAGTCCGGCATGGGAGAAGGAGGATGTTGGCACAATCGATCCTGCCTGCAGCCCGTGTGCCAGCCTCTCGAGCGGGAGATCTGGCCACGATCGAGAGTTAACGAATACCGATCGAGCCCGGAACCGAGAACGGGCGGAGAGTGCACAGCGGTTGAGTGCCGCGTTTTTCAGCGTCGGCGAGAAATGGGGACGCTGACTAAGAATTAGGGCTCCAAGAGACGTTATGACAAGGAGTTAGAGTGACGCTCGCGTTTACGAGAGGTGCGTTCTTACTGTATGAACGATCAACTGCCCGGCTAAAGCCGGTACTACAAACTTAAACTTGGCACGTGTTTTCTATCGTGGCCGGACTCTGAACTCTTGAGAATCCAGCCACTATCACTTCACAGCAGGCGGCACGGGTTTCGCCAACCTGCTCACATCGTTCGTCATTCCTACATGCGGTCGGCGGACTTTTCGATGCTTTTTGCCAGCTTATCGATCCGCTCGGAGACTGACTTGAACGAGGGCTGCTTCAGGTGGTTAAGGTCGATGACGCGCGTGTAATCGCGCACGTAATAGGTCTCCAAGCCATTCTTCATCTCTGTGACTTGGTCAGAGAGTTCTGCAACCAGCCTCCGCAGTTCAGGAATCGAAGTCGCAGCAGGCGGCTGCTTAACCGAGACACTACGTCGCTGATCAAGGAACTTCAATCGCTCGTCATTCCTGATTGATTTGGAAAGCTTGCGGATTTCCTTAAGCGTGGCCTCGAAACTGTCCTGAAACTGTTTACGTCCGATCTGGCCCTGCTCGAACTGGTCGACAAGGCTCGACAGCTTGTTGACTCGCGTCTGCATTGCGCTCGCCGATTTGTGTGAATCGCTCAGCGCCAGCCTCAGCAGGTTACGGTCAATGGGCGAGTCACCCTCCGAATACCGGTAGGCGTAATAATCCCAGTTGAAGTAAGGATACTGACGCCACAGTCCATACAGGAAGTTGCACGTAGACATGTAGGCATAACTGGGGTAGTAGTAGGACTGGTTGCCCCCGTAGTTGGAATAGCCGCCACGTGGTGTTGTCGTCGGGGCGTTAGTTGCGATGGCAGCAGAATGAGGTGAGGGTTGACTGCCGATACGCACGCCTGTCGGGACTCGGTCGCTTTGCCCACCGCCCCGGCTGCCCACGGCGCTGCCGCCGCTGCCTCCCCGGTCGGAGTTCCCCCCTCCGCGCTGGCCGAAGGTATAATTCCCGATCAGGGAGATGGCCAGCCCGGCGATCGCCATTGTCTTTACGATTCGCACAATCACCTCCTGGACGTTTGCCAAGGTGAACAATGCCTAGTATACCTGCAAATTACTATCCTCGTCCCACAATCCGTATAAATAGATCAAGGCTGTGCTATAAAGGTTCACCTATGGACCTGTTTCACCAGACCCTGCTCGTGGTCGTCGGGGTCTTCCTTGTCCTGCTGAACGGGTTTTTCGTAGCCTCCGAATTCTCCATCGTCAAAGTAAGGCCCACGCGGGTTCAGGAGTTGAAAGAAAGGGGATCTCGAGGCGCGGCTACGGCGGCCGGTATCATCAACCGGATGGACGAGTATCTCTCGGCGACGCAACTCGGCATCACCATTGCGAGTCTAGGCCTCGGCTGGATTGGAGAGCCGGCATTTGCGGCACTGATTGAGCCCCTGTTTGCCGGCTTCGGGCGGATGCAGCCCGTGGTTGCACACAGCCTGGCCGTAACGATCGCCTTCCTGATCATCACTTTTCTTCACATAGTGATCGGCGAGCTTGCCCCTAAATCGATCGCCATACAGAGGGCGGAATCGGTCGCTTTATTGACTGCCGCGCCGCTGGCGCTGTTTTACCGCCTTTCCTATCCCTTTATCTGGGCGCTTAACGGCGCGGCCAACGGCTTCCTCAGGCTTATCGGCCTGCCCCCAATAGTAGAAGGAGGGCGCACTCATTCCCCTGAGGAACTTCGCATGATACTCACCCAATCCCAGGAAAAGGGAGGTCTGGACCGGGACGAGCGATTGATGCTTCAGCGAGTTCTTGAATTCGGGGAACGGACCGTTCGCCAGATTATGGTTCCATCCACTGATGTTGTCTTTTTCGATATCCGAAAGACAGTTGAGGAGAACCTCGAAACAGCACGGACGCATCAGCACACGCGCTACCCGCTGTGTGACGGAACTCTGGACAGGGTCCTGGGGATCGTTCACGTCAAGGACCTGTTTTGGAAGCATCGCGAACTGGGGCCCCGCTTTGACTTTACTATGGTCAAACGGCCGGTCGAATTCATTCCTGACACTGCCCCGGTTCAACACCTCCTGGCCGCCTTGCGGAGCACTCGCACTCACCTGGCTATGGTCGTTGACGAGTACGGATCGACTGTCGGGATCGTCACTCTCGACAATGTGATCAGCGAATTGGTCGGGGACATCCGGGATGAGTTTGATATCGGGCCCGAGGCTGCTTATGCGGACATCCGAAAGTTAGACGACAAGCGCTACCTCGTCCGCGGACGGGTTCTGCTGGAGGAACTCCACAACGAACTGGGGATCAATATCCAGGACGAGGAGAACGATACGATTGGCGGGCACATTATGATGCTCCTCGGACGGGCCGCCGTAATCGGAGACGAAGTCCGAATTGCCAACGCTTACCGGGTTCGTGTGGTCGGGATGAAGGGGTTGCAGATCACAGACCTGATAATCGAGCAACTTGAGGCGCCGACATAAAGCGCTGTTTTCAGTAACTTCCCATGCACGTCGTTCTGGTTGAACCCGAAATTCCTCCAAATACCGGGAATATCGCGCGCTTGTGCGCCGCTACCGGGATCACTTTGCATCTGGTCGGTCGGCTGGGCTTTCATCTGACCGATAGTCGCCTCCGCCGCGCGGGACTGGACTACTGGGAATATGTGGACGTGAGAAGGCATCGAGACCTGGAATCATTCCTGGCCCCTATTCCTGACTGTAACTTGTTTTTCTTCTCCGCGCATGCGACTGTCTCGTATACGCGTGCGAATTACGGCCCCGATAGCTACCTGGTGTTTGGAAGTGAGACGCGCGGTCTTGCCGATGAAGTGAAACGCAGGTACTCGCATCGTCTTTGGACCATCCCCATGTTCGAAGCCGGAGTCCGTTCGCTGAATTTGTCCAATTGCGTCGCGATTATCTGCTACGAGGCACTTCGCCAGCTGGGCCGCGTGTGATAATCTTTTTCATTCCAGTCCGTTCTATCGGCAGTTATGAGACTTTTTGCTCGGCGCAGCGCCCGCTCGAGACTTCTTCATATTGGAGACCTGGACCGTCAGCCGGTACGCTTGTGTCTGTACGCGTTGGCTTGGCTGGTGGTCGCGGCCCCCTCTCCTCCCGATATCCGGCGGGATCCGGATTTGCATCTCTCAAAGATTTCCCAGGAAGCGGTTAAGTGGCTTTCCGAGTACGTAAAGATCAACACCGCCAATCCTCCGGGGCGTGAATTACGTGCGGCGGAATACCTCGGCGGGCTATTGGCGGCGGAAGGCATTCCCTTTCGTAACGCGATCTCGGCGCCAGGCCGGGCAAATCTGGTTGCGCGTATCAAGGGAACCGACCCCGGTGGTGGGCTCGCACTCGTTCACCATATGGACGTGGCAGCGGCCGACAAGGCCGGCTGGTCAGCCCCGCCCTTTTCAGGTTTGATT
>DAOTAI010000375.1:0-5150 GCA_035593865.1 Acidobacteriota bacterium | reverse complement strand
TGGCAAGCGCGCGAAACCTGGTACGCGATCTTAGCCTGCTAGACTGCACAATGATCGTTGCCGGATCCATGATCGGGTCCGGAATCTTCATCGTCTCTGCCGACATGGCCCGTCAGCTTGGTTCTCCCGGCTGGCTTCTTCTGGCCTGGCTTTTTACTGGTTTGTTGACCCTGGCGGCCGCCCTCAGCTACGGCGAACTTGCTTCCATGATGCCTAAAGCCGGCGGACAGTACGTCTATCTACGGGAAGCGTACTCGCCGATGTGGGGCTTTCTTTACGGCTGGACTTTGTTTCTGGTCATTCAGACAGGAACCGTAGCGGCCGTCGCGGTCGCCTTTGCCAGATTCACCGGAGTAATCCTGCCGGCTTGGATCGGGGAAGAGCATTTTCTGTTCAACTTCGGATCAGTCGGGCCGTTGTCGCTTTCATTATCCACAGCTCAGTTATTGGCTATCGGCGTGGTCGCCGTGTTAACGGCGGCAAACATGAAGGGAATTCACGAAGGGAAGCTGATTCAGAATGTCTTCACGTTTGCCAAGACTGGCGCTCTGCTCGGCCTGATTGTGCTGGGCCTGGCGGCGGGGCGGCGCGAGAAGGCGGCCCTGTTCCAGCAGGATTTCTGGACGCCACGGGATTCAACCGGGGCGGAGCTGACCGGACTTGTTTTGTTAATGGCTCTCGGCACCGCGATGGTTGGTTCGCTCTTCTCGTCGGATGCCTGGAATAACGTGACTTTCACGGCCGGTGAAGTCAGGAATCCGAAACGAAACGTACCGCTTTCCCTGGCGATTGGTACCGGCCTGGTGACGATCCTTTACCTGCTGGCCAACCTCGGCTATCTGGCTGCCTTGTCTTTTTCCGACATCCAGGAAGCTCCCGCGGACCGAGTGGGGACGGCGGCGATGCGAGTCATTTTCGGCGAACAGGCGACAGTAATTATGGCTGTAGCAATCATGATCTCAACCTTCGGTTGTGCCAATGGTTTGATCCTGGCCGGCGCCAGGGTCTACTACGCTATGGCTCTTGACGGTTTGTTCTTTCGCAAGGCAGGAAGGCTAAACAAGAACGGCGTTCCGGGCTGGGGGTTGGGACTGCAGGCGATCTGGACTTCGGTTTTGATTCTGCCGCGAACGGTGGATTCGGAAACCGGAAAGATCGGCAATTTGTACAGCAATCTTCTTGATTACGTGATTTTCGCTGTGTTGATCTTCTACGCCTTGACGGTTATCGGCCTGTTTGTTCTTCGTTTCAAGAGACCGGATGCCGATCGGCCGTACCGCGCGGTCGGCTACCCGATAGTCCCGGCTCTGTACGTCATTCTGGCGTTACTGATCGCCTTTGATCTGCTCATTGCCGAGAAGACGCGTGCCAACACCATTCCCGGCCTGATCATCGTGTTAACAGGATTGCCGGTCTACGTGCTGTGGCGAAGAAAAGCTTCGAGCACTGTGAAGCAGTGAAAAAGCTGCGCGGGACGCCACTCACGGCGACTCCTGCGCCGGAGAGTCTCGATCGCCAAATATCAGATCTTCGACAGTAATGTCAGTGAAATCCCTAATGATACGATCAGGCTTGTACTGAACAAGTTCGCCGGGCGAGTGAGTGGTCGCCAATCCCACGCAGGCGGTTCCGGCAGCCTTCGCAGCTTGAATACCGGGCGGTGAGTCTTCGAATACGACACAATCTTCAGGGGAGAGTTGCAGGCGTTCGGCCGCAAGCAGGAAGATGGCGGGATGGGGTTTACTCTCTCGGACTTCCGAGCCAGTGATGATCGAGTCGAACGCATCCTGGAGATCCAGCCCATCCAGAACGAAGCGCACATTATCTATGGGTCCGCTAGTGGCTATCGCCGTCTTCACTCCGCTGTTTCGAAGAGCCGCAAGGAAGCCGGGCAATCCTTTAACCGGGCGCAGTTCCGGTGCCATGATCGCTCGATAGAGTTCTTCTTTTCGCTTACCACAGGCGGCTAATTCGTCGTCGCTCAGCTCATTGCCCATAAGCGACATGAGAATTTCTCGGTTGCGCTTCCCGAAGACGCGTTTGACATCTGCGTCCTTGAAGTCTCGCCCCAGTTCCCGGCCGAGTTGTTTCCAAGCTCTCAGATGATGACTGATGTTGTCGACAATAACCCCGTCCATATCGAATATGGCCCCTTTAATCATCAGTCCGAATCTCCTTCCTCGAGCTTGCAAATTCCAAGCCAGGCGGCGATAGCATCACCGGCCAGGTCTGGCAGGTCAGTCTGCGAAAAGAGGTGATCTGCGTCAGGTACGCAGAAAAAAGACTTTGGCTGACGGGCAAAACCGAACAACTGTTCTCCTTCGGAGATGGAAACAGTACGGTCCCTGGCGCCGTGAACCACCAAGAAAGGACGGTTCAGGGCGGCTGTACTCTCCTGTAACGAGTGCTTCTTGAGTTCCTCGACGAATTGGCGTGTGATACGGACGGGCCTCCCTCCTATTTTGACTTCAAGGGAACCCCGTTGCTGAAATTCCTGGCCCTTTAGTCCGGGAATCAGGTCAAGCAGGTGCGTCGATCGGGCCGGCGAAGCGATCACCCCCACAGCTCTAACTTCGGGGATCAGGTGTGCGGCAAGAATGGCTGCTACCCCGCCCAACGAGTGGCCGATCAGCGCCCGGGCCACAAGATCCTGTGTGGAAAGCCATTCGGCAGCGGCAACCAGGTCTTCGACATTTGTCGTCAGGGTGGTTTCCGAGAAATCCCCTTGGCTTTCGCCCGATCCGGAAAAGTCAAAGCGCAAGACCCGAAAGCCTCGCGAGCACAAACGGCGGGCCAGGTGGACAATAATCCGGTAATCTTTAGAACAGGTAAAGCAATGAGTGAGAAGGACAACCGCGCGAGACTCGGACGATGCGGGCTGGTGTAAGACACCGCTCAAAAAGGTAGATTCGTCGCGCGGGAATCTGACTTTCTGGTGCTGATGCTTTTGATCGGTCATTTAAAGTGCAAGTCGAGCTTCACGCGCCTCATTTTTTCGATTGTACTTCAGTCTCCCCATACTCCAGGCAGAGCGAGGCCGCCCCAAGTATGGCGCTTTCCGGAAGTTCCGAGACTTCCATCCGCAGCTTTTGAAGGCTTCGCGGATACGCGAAGGTTTCCAGTGTTTCGCGCATTCCCGCCTCAAACAAGGAGAATGACCGCGAAACGGAACCGCCAAAGATTATCAATTCTGGATCGATTGCGTAAAGGATTGCTTTTACCGCTTCACCCACGTTCCTGCCGAATTCATCGAAGATGGAAATGGCTTGTTGATCCCCCCGCGCGGCTCGTTCGGCAAGGGCCTCGCCTGTTACTCCGTAAACATTAATGAAAAACTGACCGCTTGCGTAATATTCAATCACTCGATCGCGAAAAGGACACATCCCAAATTCGCCTGCTCCGCAGTTGGCGCCCGAATAGAGCCGGTTGTTGATGATAAGCCCCGCGCCAAGCCCGGTGCCAATGGTCACCCCTACCACATTTGAGCAATCCTTGGCTTTTCCAAAGTACTTTTCGCCCAGAACGAAGCAGTTGGCGTCATTGTTAATGAAGGCGGGAATTCGATATTTCTCGGACAGGAGTGTGCCCAGTGGAATATCCACATCACGCCAGGAAGGAATGTTCTGGGTGTCATAGACAATCCCGAGTTCAGTGTTCACAACGCTCGGCGCTCCCACACCAATTGCCTGGGCAGATGCCGCATCCAGGCTGTCGAGAAGGTCGAAGATCTGGTCGATGATCTCCTCGGCGGAGCCGCCTGCCTTAAGGCGGACGCGACCCGACTTCTGCACTACCCCGGAATCGACGACTCCCGCCTTGATGGCCGTTCCACCCAAATCCAAGCCAATAAGACGTTCCCGTTCAGGCATTTCACCTCCCGCTTGCAAACCCTTACGATACTACCTGTCTGCATGCTTTTCAGTCCAGTACCGTAATCCGTTATCTCGTGAGACATTACCGAAAACCGAACCATTACTCATGACGTTGCGTTTTATTAAATGTCTGCTGTCAGCTTCCGGCGGAGTGGACCACGCATATGGATTCGGAGACGCTACTGAAACGGTGCAAGCAAGGAGACGAACTGGCTTGGGAGGCATTGGTTCGCAAGTACCAGGGGAGGGTCTATAGTGTGGCATTTCACTACGTGGGCAACACCGAGGATGCTCGCGATCTGGCGCAGGAGATCTTCGTGAAGCTTTATCACATGCTGCCCCACATCGAAAGTGAGGCTCTCCTTCCTTGGATGATCAGGGTGGCACGAAACGCCTCGATTGATTTCTTGAGGCGCAAGAGCGCCCGGCCACCGGGTCATGATATCGCGGCCGAAGATATGCGGAATCTGCCCACTCATGAACCGAGTCCTGAGGAATGGTGCGAGCGGGATGATCAAAGGCGGCTGGTTTACCGAGCGCTGACCAAGCTGACTCACCTGAACCGGGAAATCATTATCCTGAAAGAAATCCAGGGGATGTCGATCGAGAGTATCGCCTCCCTGCTGGGAATTCCCATAGGTACCGTCAAGTCACGTTCTAACCGTGCCAGAATCGAGTTGGCTGAGGTGATTTTGACCTTGAAGGGAGCTCGATCGGGAGAGAGTTGAGGGGACAGTGAAGTGCCTGGCTTTTGAAAAGCGTCTGGAACGATACCTGGCAGGAATGCTAGACCAGGCGGATAGGCAGGCTGCCGAAAATCATGCTCGTCGGTGTCCCGCCTGCCGTGCCCTGGTTCAGGCATTACAGCCAGATTCTTGGGAATACGGTCCCGGGGAGGACTTCGCTAAGACGGTCCTTGCCCGTACTACCGGTCCAGCATGCCGAAGATGTCGCTCCATGCTGAGTGATTTCCTCGCGGACACTCTCAGAGACGTCGACCGCAGTCTGATCACCAGCCACTTAAAGTCCTGCAAATTCTGCAACGAGCTATGCCAGGTCGTGGTAGAAACGCTCGACGTTTTGCCGCGAATGAGAGAGATGCGAACAGATCCGGCCTTTGCGCGAGAGGTGACGGCAGCGACGCGGGAGTATTGTCGGAAGCGAAATGACTTTGTTTTGTCCATTTTGGGTTTCTTCGAGAAGCTTCTTGCGCGTCCCCGATTTGGCTGGGAAGCCGCTTATCTCATTACTATGTTGATGTTTGCACTGTTCGGGACC
>DAOTAI010000374.1:0-5152 GCA_035593865.1 Acidobacteriota bacterium | reverse complement strand
GCCTTCTCCTGCCGGAGCGAGGGCGGCCTCTCGAAGCGACTGAACCAACGCTTCCTGGTTTATCTCCCAGGCGGGGTCTCGGGGGTAACGATCAGCCCAGACGTAACCATACGTTGCCATGAAATCTCGAAATGCATTGGCCCATTCGCTATCGGCTTCCTCAGAGAGGGAACGCACTTTCGCGAAGTCCAGCTTTTCGATTTCGGAAGGCGGCAGGATGCGGTTCAACATCCGCCCCAGGGAATGCAGGGCGAGATCCCGTTGCAACGAGATATTGTCGAGGCCGCTCAACAGGTCGACGGCGCGCATCCCCCTTTTCTTGAAAAGTTGGCGACAGGCAAGATCCAGGAAGCTCGCCGAAATCGCGGACAATGCGCCCATCGGGTAACTGGTTTCCTGGAAATCAAGATAGGCCTTCACCGCCTCTCCGAAAGCAGCCCAGAGAGAGTTGCCACTGAGTTCGGAGGGGTTTTGGGAGTTCAGAGCGGCCATCTTCTGGAGGTGGCGAGGCAGAACAGACTGCAGATAACAAGTGAAAGTTCTCGTCCCCGCCAGAAAGCGATAAAGCGACCAGGAGCCGGTCCAGAGGCGTCGTCGCAGGGCCGGCGATCTCCAGGAAGGTTGGTAATAGAGAAAACCGTCGACCTCCACCATGCGCGCGTGGAAAGATGTGTGGTTGTGTCGATTGATCGCTTTCACCCAGCGCTCGTAACGCTTCACGGCCAGGTCACACCCAAGAGGTGAGAAGGGTTCCTCGTAACTGAGATACCAATCTGGACCGAGTTCTCGAGCTAAAGGAGGTGAGCAGGGTCCGGTCACGGGCCGTGTCTGCAATATCCAAAGCTCGCCCCGGCCATCTACGGCCCATTCGATATCCTGGCCGCCGCCTTGGGTTTCCTCGATGCGCAACCCAAGGGAGACAAGCCTATCCAAGAGAGCGTTATCTCGAAGCGACGAAGTCCCGGAGACGAGCCGACGACTGTCCCGATCGATCACGAACCGGGCAGCTGCAAGGGAGCCATCGACCAAGGCGTCTCCGTAATCGTTGACGACCTCCAAGAGCATCAAGCGATCGCCGTGCCAGGGACTCTGGGTGAACAGGACTCCAGCAATCTGCGCTTTCACCATTTGCTGGATCAGAACGGACATGCCCGCCTCGAGGTGATTCATGCCGGCACGCTCACGGTAAGCAACCGCTTCCCGGTCCCAATATGAAGACCAGCACCGCTTGATTGACTGTACGATCTCGGCATCCGAGTACAGATGCAGTCGGGTTTGGTAAAGGCCAGCAAAGCTGTGGTTGACGAGGTCCTCAGCAGTCGACGATGAACGGACTGCAAAAGAAACGGCACCCTGCTTTCTCGCAACCTGCAAGGCGGCCTTGACGTCCGCTGCAAGCTCTTCGTCGATGGAATGATCCAAGATGCGGTGTTGAATCTCTTCGTATTTTTCCGCTCTCACCAAGGCGACGAGGTTGCCACCGAGCGACGCCTGCAAATGCGCGAAGTAGGCTGACAAGGGGACACAAAATCCCCAGGGCACAACAATCTCGGAAGCCAGCAAGGCACCGAGTCGGGCGGCCTTACTGCCGACCTCGGCGGCGTCCCGCGAGGCCTCAGAAAGCCAGATGATTTTGCGCGGCATGGCGGGCATGGGTACTTTGATAAACGGCTGGCGGCCGTCTGATGGACCCACTGACGATCGATTAGCTGTCAGTTAGTTCGTAGTCCCGCCTTAAGGCGGGCCTCAAATCCAAGTTTTTCCTCCGACGGGGCTCAGAGCTAGTGAATTGCTCGATCTAAGGCCCGCCTAAAGGCCGCCTAAAGGCGGGACTACGAACGGGGTTTTTACGAAGTTGAGAGTATTCCTTCTTGATGCACGAGTGGAGGACCGACACGTGCCGGTCGTTCGGACCTCAGAGACGGGGCCTTCGGAGCGCACCTGATCACGCTTGCGCACTCCGAGGCCTCGTATTATTGGACGTCGGTTACGCGCAAGTTAGTGGGAGCGGAGATCCCACTCGACAGAGGGGCTATACCATTCAGGTAAACCTCAACATTGGTGTAAATCGAGTGAAGGTTCTTTCCCGCCGAATCGTTGGAATTGGGATTCAGGCCCCAGGCCTGTTCCCAGACGTCAGGCATACCATCGTGGTCGGAATCCTGGCAGGGCGTCCCGGATGCGATTTGAGGATAACCACCTACCTCGCCCTCGTGTGAAATGAGAGTACCGGTCCTGTTCTTAACCGAATCTATTATGCGGATGTCGACCGCGTCGGGGTTAGAGACCCAGTTACCGTTGCAATCGATCCGGCGATTAGCCCCAACGTCCGCGAGCACTGACTCATAGGCTTCCGCCGCTGTCTGAATCTCGATGGGAATGGGGGGATCAGGAAGCGGTGTCGCTCGTTTAAAGGAGCTCGGAAACGGTTGATTAGTCCGGTGGATAACCGTGATTTCATAGTCCCATTTGCCGGGCTCCTGGTAGTTTCCACTAAAGTAAAACGACGGTGGGGGGAAGATGATGTGCGGCGCCGACAAGTCGAAGGTATCGTGACACCAACCATAATCCGCATCGGACACCGAACCAGGTCTAAGATAGTTGCCGATAAAGTCGGTCACCATGTCGCCCCGGGTCTCGACAGAGGCCGATCCCCAGCCGTAAATCACATTGTTGACAATGCGAGCGTTAATCGCTTGCATGCCCGGACATCGTCCGTTATTGTGAGCGAACAGGTTATGATGCACGTCGACCTCGTGCACCCCGCGCCATCCTTCCAACTCTGCCTCGCCGCCGATCCGCATGCCGGTCGAATGCGGCATAAGTCCTTCAGCGAAGATACATCTCTGAACCGTGATTCTGTCTATAGTCGGCCACGTTTCGTGGCTGTACCCGTCGGGGATGGCCCGATCGATATCAAAGTTCTCGTCCAAGGTCCAGGAAAACGAGCAATGGTCGATGATGATATCGTGCGACCCGGCGTCGATACGGACGTTCACCTGTCCCCGTCCGGGAGGAGCGGTCGTCGCCCCGCTTCGGACTCGGATGTAACGGAAAATAACGTCGTGCACTCCGCCGACCAGGTTGAAGACCTCCCCCGCATCGTCTCCACTTGGAGCCCCCCTGACCAGGATGCCGCCGCCCGGGGCGGACTGACCCGCCACAGTCAGGTAAGGGTTGCGCACACGTATTGGCTTAGCGAGCTGAATCGTTCCAGAAACCCGAAAGACCACGATTCGTGGACCGGTCGCCTCAAGGGCCGCCCTCAAGCTTCCCGGTCCGCTGTCGTTCAGATTCGTCACTTCGATGATTCTTCCACCGCGGCCGCCGGGAGTGCCGGCACCCGAACCCTGCGCCTCTGGGAAGGCCGGATCAGCGGCCAAGGCAAGATTCAAGCCGAGCAGCGGGACCAGTGACACGGCTGTGAAAGCTGTCCAAAACACCCAGCTAGGATCGCCTTTAAAACACGGCCGTCGAATACTTCTCAACATGTGCACCTCTCAAAGCGGTCAGATGCTACCGTCCTGTGAGAAGCACTTTTCGTGAGGAGTGTCACACAAATGCCTTTGTCAAGTTTTGTTCAGCCGACGATCAGATGTGTAAAGCAGGTAACCGAGCGGAACGGCGGCCATCCAGCGTGTTTTGTCAGGAATATCACGCCCTTGATCAGCCAGGGCGATCCCGATGTGGAAGGAAGTCCTCACATAGTTTATATAGAGCCGAGCTTGCATCTTCGGTGGGACGGGATAACCGGACTGAAGCAGCTCCAGGTAGGACAGCCGGAAACCTCGGGGGTTCTGGGCCCTGATTTTCCTGATGTTCGAGATCCAGCTTCCCGGAGTGGAGTAGTAAACCTGGAGCGTCTCGTTCACGTAGCGGGTCTTGTACTTCAGCGCGATCCGGTTCCACACCAGGCTGTCCGGTATCCGGTTCTCTCCCGGAAAGCGTGGATAGGGAAATTCCCGTAGGACATCAGTCCGATGGAAGCCGATTTTCTCGCCAGTGACTTTGAACCGGGATCTTATTTCGATGGAGTTGGAATCAGTCGGATCGAAAGGAAACGGAGTCCCCAGGAGGCGCCCCTGCTCGTCCTGGGAACAGGCACTTACGGCGGAAAAGGAGGGTTTAATATCGGCGGGTATCGAGTCCCAATGGAACTTGAATCGCTCCAGGGCGTTCGGGAGGTAAGCGTTATCGCTGTCAACAGAAAGAAACAATTCACCCCTTGCGAGCCGAACTCCGGTATTGACCGCCACATGTTTGCCCGCGTTTTGCTGGAACACGTACCTGATTGGAAAGCTAGCCTTGCGCTGAAACTCCCTTATAAGAAGGCCTGTAGCATCAGTTGAGCCGTCATCGACGACCAGCCACTCGAAATCTTGGAACGTCTGACGGCTCAGGCTCTCGTACAAACGAGGCAGGGTGTGGGCCCGGTTATAAGTCGCCGTGAAGACGGTAAAGGTGAAGCAATACGGACTGCTCATGCTCTCCGTGCACTAGCCCGCGAATACAACTCTGCGTAGGAGTCGAGGCTATCCTCGACATCAAGATGCTGTTCCACCCAGTTCCGCCCCCACGTGCCGATTTTCTTTGACCTCCGTTGGTCAGAAAGAAGTCCGGACAAGTCCGCCGCCATTTGTTCGGGGTGCCATCCGGTCAAAACATATTCTTTACCGGCCCGCCCGAATTCAGAGGGGAGGCCCACAAAAGGCGTCATAATCACGGGAAGCGCGCAAGCCATAGCCTCTGGCACCACGTTTGGCATCCCTTCGCGTCGAGAAGCGAAGACCATGATGTCCGCACAACGAAGATAGTCCTCGACGTTAGAGACAGCCCCGGTGAACGTGACACGATTCTGGATCTGGTTGTCTCTCAGGACCGCCTGAATCCGTTCGCTAAATTCACAGAGTTCAGGTCGAACCAGGTCGTGGCGAGGTCCTACCAGGGCCAGTTGGGTATCGGGATAGCGCGAGGCGACAGAGGCGAAAGCGGTTACCAGGACATCCGTGCCTTTTCGGGGAATAATTGGACCGACAGACAGGATGAGGCGCTTGTCGCAAGGCAGGCCCAGTTTTTCGCGCAAGTTGGTGCGAGCGGCCAGGTCCGGAGGACTGAAGCGCGCCAGGTTGACGCCGTTTGGAATAATAACGAT
>DAOTAI010000373.1:0-5162 GCA_035593865.1 Acidobacteriota bacterium | reverse complement strand
AGGCTCGCCAGTCCCAGCCCAACCAGGTAACCCTTCCTGAACAGTTCAAACATGATTAAGCCCCTTTCCTTAAGCTAAAACACTAGCACGGCGAGGGTACAAGGGGCAAAGGGGAATAAGGGAGGGGGCAGACGCCGTTTGAGTGACAGCGTGGGCAGTTCCGGGCAACGACAAAAGCATTTTCCATTTTCCATCGTTCATTTTTCATTTTCCATTTCATCCGTGCCATCAGCGGGGATGGATACCCACGGATAAGACGGATTACACGGATGACACGGATGAAGGGTGGGCGCTGCCCATATCGGGCTCCAAGCCCTCGGATCACTGCTCTTTCAGACTGAGCCGGATCTTGGCTACCGCAATACCCAGCTGGCGTTCATCAGCCGAGATTCCGAGGTCGCGAGGGGAGATGGCGTCGAGTGTTTCCAGCCGGATGGAAGCCAAAGAACCCCCAAAAAATTCCGGCGGGATCTGGAACGTCAACTCCTGGAATTCCGAGCGTGACAACGTCTTTTCACCGACCAAATGCCCATTCAGAACGATACGCAGACGCTGGCTGTCGGCCTTTCCCGTCGCGAGGAAAGGCATGGCGAGAATCTCGAGAAGAACCGGCTGGGTGGGCGTCTCAACATGAAGCCAGAGTTCGGCTGCCCTGCTGTCTGTCCAGTTGACCCCTTCCTCGGGAGCGGCCCAGCCCGATTTCCGGTAGGCGTCGCTGTTGCCGCCCGAACCGAACTCGATTGTCTCGCCCCAACGATAGGTTCCCTCCCCTTTGTACTCTGACAGGGTCAGAGACTTAATGGCAAAAGCAAGTCTTCTAATGTCGTTACCCAGCCCGGCGGCAAACGGCGACACGGCATCAGGAGCCTCGAACCGCAGCACCAGGTCGCCCGATCCCTTGACGCGGCTGGGATCGAGCAACACCTGTTGCTCATCGAATCCGCGACGCTCAATAATCCATTCGCCGACCTTCTCCGGGCCGAGCAACACTTCAACACGTTGCCGGTCGATTTTTCCCGGCACCACGTAGCCGCCGACTGTCGCCCTCAGCATGATGGGGACATCGATCGCCTCCATGGGCAGCGCCAAAGCAGCGCGTTTCCCGTTGTTCCAGCGGATGGCGCCTTCCGGATAGGACCAGCCATTAAGCAGGTAAGGAGTGACGTTTCCATCAACACCGAAATCGAGCGTGGTTCCCAAACGGTATTCCTGCAGTTGTTCTCGTCGTAAACGACTGAGGGCCAAGGAATCCGGTGTCTCTTCCAACGCAAGAAGCTCGACCAAATTGTAGCCGCGCCTGAAATCGGCATCCGATGCCACCGCCATGAACTTCTCGCTCCGCCCCTCAAGATAGGACTGCGTTGCAGCCACCACACGATCATTGACTGAAACAACCAGCCTGAGCGGGACGAAAGGCACCGGGAGTTTTCGTTGCAACCCCCCGGTAATCAGGGTGGTCAGAATGTCGGCCTCAGGGTCGAAGTTGCGGAAAATAGCGTCGTTGTAAACTTCGTAGACAATGGGCAACTGCGTGCCGGCGACAAGGTCTGACGCGGACCTCTGCCTTAAGCGAGGAGGCAGCCCGACTCGGAATACCCCGTCCCAGTCGCCCGTTCCAAAACGCTCGATCTGCTTGCGCAAGGGCTCGGCTTTCTCCGGAAGCCGGGCACTGTAGGTGTATCTGATTCCGATATCAGCAATAAGAGTCTTATGGGCCTTCTCCGGAATTGAGGCATCGACCAGCGACACTCCATCAACCTTCCACGGGAGATCGATGCCGAGCAGGTCCGCCACAGTTGGAAGAATATCAACTGTCTCCACGTTCCGGTCATCTACCTTGCCTTCCTGCTGGTTTGGCGTTTTGATGAAGAGCGGAACCGAGGCGATTTCAGGAAAGTTGGTTGAGGTGACAGCGCGGCGTGAATCGTTTACGCGAAAGCTGGCGCCATGATCGGCCGTGACGATGAAAAGGCTCCTATCATAGATCCCAAGGGCTTTCACGTGCTCGACAAGGCGGCCCAGGATCCAATCCGCCATCCCAACCTGCAGCAGATGCCTTTGGTGTCCCTGAATGACGGCGGCCTCATCGTCCGTCCAGCGCCCGGGATCAATGCCCAGCGTATTGGGTCCAACCGTACCCCGAGCTTCCATCTCCGAACGAGAGTATCGCCGCCCATTGGGCAGATACACCCAGGGGAAATGAGGGAGTCGAAGGTGAACATAATTCAGTGTCGAGTCCGTGGGTTCGATTCTCTTTAAAAACTCCTCAAACACATACTTAGGATCTTCGGTGTCGCTCAAGGGAACGACGCCCGCGCCGAAGTCCTTCCACGAATGCGAGATTTCGGGCAGGCGAGACGCAAAGCGGGACGGCGCCACGATATGAAGATAAACGATGGTCAGGTCCGAGAACCATGACGCGAAACCTCCTCCCCGATTGAAAGGAAGTCGCTCACGAAGCCCCTCCGGGCAGATTTGAGTCGTGTTTTCGATCACGTTAAACCGGTAGCTGCCGCCCAACAGAGTGAACAAAGAACGGGGGTGATCCCGGGCGGTCGGAAGGGGTTTGCGACCTGGGTCAGGATACATGCCGTCCAGAATCGCAGGCAGGCCATAAGTAGTGCTCTCGCCTACGCTGGAGGCGTTTCGATACCAAGTCGACTGCTTGGCCAGTGATGCGAAGTTCGGGTACCTCCCTTCATCTATCTCCATGTTTTCCTTCATGATAGAGATGACTGGGAATTCGTCGAACACAACAAAGAAAATCGGCGTGTCGCAATCCACTTCCGGGTAACTGGACGCCTCGTCCGCCTCAGGCGCGAGCAGGCCTCGGATAGGGGAAGAAAGCAGGAAGACCAGCACCAGAATCGGTACAACCGGAAGAAGCACGGCCAGGGAAAACGCCCTTTGACGAAAACGCAAATAAACGGCGGCAAGAACGATGCCGGCAACCAGGCAAGCAAACAACCAGAACAGAGAATCGGACCCGAGCTGCCTCTTTACCGGAGGAAAAATCAGCAGGAAGATCAGAACAGCGACGACCGCAAAGTGAGCAAGCCCACTCAGCCGACGCCCGGGAAATAGCACCGTCTTCAGTCCAAAAAGAAGAAGCGGAAGCCCGAACGACAGGATCACCACAAAACTCAGGATTTCGACCAAGCCTGCCCCGCGGGCGACAAAGAACTCGGGCTGCCGCGAGAGCAGACTGTAAAGGGGCTGGGCAACTGCAAGCCCCCACAACACGACAACGTCCGCGAGATTTTTCCAGGAGTCGCGCCGGCTTTGCCCGGTCCTACGTCCTGCCACCGTCTTCACCCCTTCGTCTTCATCAGGTAAAGCTTCCTGGTTGACTGCTTGATTTCCTCAACTCTTAAAACCGTGAAATGCTTCCCAAACTCCCCGATGAAGTTTTCCTCGGTGTAGTCCGGAAATACGTCTTCCCGCCCCCGCAACAGCCTTTGCACCTGCGAATCGCTTTTGGGGACGAATTCCACGATCAGAAACCGGGCACAGGAGGCGAAAAACTCTGCCAGCCTTTCGAGCGGCACATTGTGACCAATGGCGAGATGATGAACCAAGGCCAAGGCGACCAACAGATCGGCCGGTCCCCGCTGCAACAGCGACTC
Organism: Acidobacteriota bacterium; assembly: GCA_035593865.1. Classification (GTDB taxonomy): domain Bacteria; phylum Acidobacteriota; class UBA6911; order RPQK01; family RPQK01; genus RPQK01. The sequence continues at coordinate 1,536 of DAOTAI010000373.1, read as the reverse complement.
TCTTTCTTCGTGAGCCCAACCCAGTGCCGGACTGGGATTGGCCAGATCCATAACGAGCGGCAAAACCAACCGGTTCTTCTCTTTAACCGCTTCAAGATAATTCTGTTCCACACAGGCAATGTCGGAGTCGAAACTGATCGTTAGTATCCCGCGCTCGGCGAGAAGGCGGCTGTAAAGCCCGGTGTTCGCCCCAAAATCCCAGGCGAGCTGCGGTGCCGGCGTTACCAGAGAAACGAATTCGCCGACCAGTTGTCGCTTATGTTCAAAAGCCTCTCTTCCATAGTTGGTGTTGTCATAGTAGTCAGCCCAGACGGTTCCTTTCGGTCGCCAGTTCTGTTTACTTACGGCGGATTCCAGGCTGTTAATCAGTCCGCAAAGGGCATTTCGGCTGAATCCGCCGCTTTTTTGACGCCCGCCATCCGAGAAGCGCTTTTGAGCCATCGAGTGAAGGTGGAGATGGGTAGCCAGACCCGGACGCAATAGCGTTCTGGTCGGAAGCAGCCGGGAGGCGTTTTCGAGCGGGATACCGTCCAGATGAACGCGCAGGAATCGATGAAATGCTGAACCCGTGCACGACATCAGCGCAAGCGGGGCCAGAAAGTGTTCGCAGAATTGCCGGTAGGCGGGCCACGGCTTCCCTTCCTGGTAGGTCTCGAAGGACAACGTATCGACCAGAATCGGGCGCCAGCCATCAAACTGGATGTTGTAGGCACTGGCGTCTTTTAACCACATACCTCGTTCCAGAGCCAGACGTTGGATTCGCAACGTCAGGAGCGCAGCCGCTTTCAGCTGGCCGAAGGTCCATTCGTAAGGATAAGAAATGAAAGGAAGCCGGCGAGGACGAATCACGAAAGAAGCGCTCCGGCCCGGCGCCACGGCCGCATCGACCTCCTCGTGTTCGACAAGGAGCCCGTCCGAAGCAAGTTCCGAATACAACCCGGAGGACATCAAAAGCCGGTAATGCCCTTCATAAACCGGATTAATCTGCCGGTACAAGGCGCCTTGGTGGTTTACGAACAAAAAGCCGCTCGGATCACGAAAAGAAGCACCGAGTCGCTTCATGAATTCTTTTCCTGGTCAGGCTCGGGATGGTCTCCCCTGATTCGCGCTACCCAGGACTTCACGCGGGCCCAGGCCAGACTGACGCAGAACGAAACGGCAAATATCCCTGCCAAAACCAACTGCAAAATGGAGCTCCCAGTACCCGGATCCAGGTATGCGTCGACTCGTGTCGGAAAGGCGAGCCACAGCGCGGCGATCATCAAAAACAAACGGACACTTCTCTGAATCATAACGGCTCACACCCCGGAGCAATCTTCCTCATGTCCCCCCAGTTAGGAGTCAGACTAGCAAAGGCTTGTGAGTTGGGCAAGCGCGTTTCCACTCATTAGGCCTCAAACCATTGTGCTCCTATCATCAGCGTAATCCGTACAATCCGTTCTATCCGCGGGTCGGGTGTTCAATTCCCGCAGTCGAAGGTCAGTGTCCTTCCTGATCTTCGCGCAGGTATCTCCAGACGAGGAGTCCCACGGCCAC
>DAOTAI010000372.1:0-5187 GCA_035593865.1 Acidobacteriota bacterium | reverse complement strand
CCACAAGTGCCCCGTGGCTAGGCCACCGCGTCCGTGCAGCCGCATCTCGCCCCGAACCAGCGGATAGAGCATCAAGGTTGCCAGCGTCATGGGACCCCATACAGTAAACATCGGCCCTACCTGATCCTGCACAAGTTTGATACAAGTAAACTGGAGCGCCCACATTAGGTTGGCCGCAAACAACAAAGTCCACGAAGTGATCGGTCTCATACCTGGCTCATTACCTTTTGCATGTTTGTGTCGTCTTTTTTCATCGAAATGGGTTCACACCACGGCTAAGGGGTCGATTGTTCTGTGCCAGGAGTGAGCAAGGGGGTCAGCTCGACCTCCCAGACAAAATCCTCGCCCGGACCAAGCACAACTACAAAGTTGCGGCTGTTGAGACTGTCCGGTTCTCCCACCCAGGGCTCCGGGCAGAAATAGCAGTGGGCCGGCTCGGCCCAGAAGACAAACCGCAGCGCCGATTCGGGAACGTTTCCCTTCACGACGCGCTGTTCGGTTCTCATCCCAAAGGAGACGGGATCACTGACCTCAACCACGGCCTTGCCGTCGCTGTAGCCGCCTAGCATCGTATCGTACAGGACGGGGTCTGAAAGCCGTCGCCCCTTACTCAAGCTCAGCTCGCGCGGCGCCCCATTTATAAAAGCGTCCCCGCCGATCGGGTATTGGAGCGTACAGGGCGAGTAGACGGAACACTCCTCAAAGCGGCCCGCAACGGAAAACGGCATATTGAAAGTGACATGGTTTCCGATCGCGAACCAGAAAGACTTGCGTGCTTCCCGATTCTCGACTCGGTATTCGAGAACCAGCGAGCGAGGGCTCAGGCGATAGGTGCAACTCAAATGAAAAGCAAAGGGAAAGCACCGGCGCGTCGTCTCATCGTCCGATAGATCGACGACCGCCCGAGCGTAATCCTGTTCAGTAACGCATTCACGAAGCGACCAGGGGAGGTCCCGTACAATGCCGTGAACCGGCATTGGAAAACACGTCCCTTCGTATTCCCATGCGCCAACATCTTCATCAAAAAGACCGGAGTCTCGAAGGGGCGCCCGGCATCTTCCGGGCTGCGGCCAGAGCAACGGGGCTCGGCCAGTCCACTGTGAAGGAGTCGGTCCATAAACGAGTGCGCGATAAAGGGTCTCGACCGGTTGTCCCCGCCATCGGACAACAAACGATGACAGCTCTCCTCCTTTGCGAGGAACAATCGCAGCCTGAAGCGATCCTGCCGACAATCGCACGACTTCTGACTCCATACTCAGGCCCCCAGGGACAAGAGCAACCAAGTAGCGGCCACCAGGGCACAAACCAGAAGAAATCCACGCAGGAGACCGACGAGATCTATTCGATATGCCTGGCCGAGACCGGCACCTCCCGCTCCCCTCCGCAAGTGCAGGAGATTGAGCAGAAGCAACTGCTTCCCTTCCCTTGCAGGATCACCTCTCTCGACCTCTGTCTCACCATCGGAAGGCGTTTCAAGCCGCGAAAACAAGGAATCAATTGTTCGAGTATCCTCGCGCCGAGTCAGCCAGCTGCCAAGAAACAGCGCGACACAACCGGCCAGCAGGGAGGCCAGGAAAACGTCGGGGTCCCAGTGATCGATCCGCTCGCCGCGCAGGTAGTAGAGCGAGAAGTTTGTCGTAAAAGCGGCCAAAAGACTGGCCAGGGCGCCCCACCGGTTAGCCCTTCGCCAGATCAGCCCGCCTGCCAAGCTGATCCCCACGTAAGTGGCCATCGTCTCCGTCAGAAGAAAGGAGTAAAGGACCCGTTCAATCAGAAAAACGGCGTACAATACGCCCGCCATCGCGATCAGAAATCCGCTGATACGCCCCACCCAGAGATAATGAACGTCCGCAGCCTGTTTCGAGAGATAGCGCCGGTACAGACTCTGGGTAAAAAGTGCCCCGCTGTCGACCATGAACGCCGAGCAGGCTGCCATGCTAGCGGCCAGAATGGCAGCTATAAGCAGCCCAAGCAGTCCCGGAAACAAGAGATGTCGCGCGGCAAAACCAAAAGCATCTTCCGGATCCGGCAAAACCTCTGTGCCGAAAACTTCCTTAGCCACCAGCGCGGCGGTCATCAGACCGACGAGAGTCCACCCGACGGTGCAGAACCTCTTGACGAAATTCCCGTAAAAGAAGCCCGCCCGGCAGCTTATCTCGTCCCGGCCGCTGCCCACCGAGGCCATTATGTGAGGCTGGGCCATGATTCCGATAAGTCCATTGATGGTCAGCATAAAGATCACCCAGGGGCCGATGCCCTCGGGAGTCACGATCGAAAACCGGAACGGCTCCAGGACGCTCCGCATCCCTCCCATGCCGCCGACCAGCGGCCACCCGAGCGGTATCAACATGAAGGAAAGCGTGACAATCAGGATTCCCTGAATCACCATGTTCCATGCCGTCGCCAAACGTCCGCCAATGAAACTGTAGAAGATGAAGACGATCGTCATCCCCACAACGACCTGGTTGACTCCTACCGTCCCTCCCAGCGCCTGGTTGATCACTTTCCCCGCTCCCTTCAGCAGGGTCGCGGTATTGATGGTGAGGAAACTCAGCGCGAACAGGGTGTAGATTCCCGCCATCCAAGGGCCGTATCGTTCTTCCACAAATTCAGCGGTGGTAGTGCGCCGCACGCGACGGAATATGGGCGCCATGATCCAGTAGAAAGGAGTGGCGAACAGGTTTTTCCACTGATACCAGATCGCAGAGGCGCCTGTGGAATAAACTGCTCCCGAAACGGCAACGATCATCTCCGGATGAGTCCCGACGCTAAAACTCTGCCCGATCATAACCCAGGGACTGAAACGTCGGTTCCCCATGAAATACGTCTGGGTCCCTTTCATCCTCAGTCCGCCGATCAATCCGACGGCGGCCACGCCAGCAAAATAAGCAAAAATGATCAGCCAATCATAGACAGTAAGCTGCATTTCTCTCCCGTCTCTCCAAGGTTGTTCGTTCCGAGGAGTGAGATAGATATTCGAAGTGGCAGGCCATCGAACTCCTGTGTTCCGCGCCCGCAAATCTAACGAGCAGGTGTTGGAGTGTCAACCCAAAAAGATCAGTTCCCTTAGCGCGCTTGTCCATCCGCGTAATCCGCGCGATCCGTGTTATCCGCGGGCCTAGGATACCCGCGGATGGCACGAATCGCGCGCATTACGCAGAACAGGGTTTTTCTTGGCCGGCGTAACAGGCTCTGTTGCTGGTATACAAATGCGTGGGTGGGGAAACGGAGAATGCTGGTCAGGAATTCGAAGCGGTGCCAAGGGTAGAAACTGGCGTCCAAACTCTTGGGACAGGCCCGGAGGGAAATCCCCTCCGGGCTCAAGAACCGGCTATTTCGTCGTCAGCAGCCGGGGGCCGGCGGCCCGTACTTCTTTGGGGACTTGCGACTCGAAGGTGCGGAAAGCTGCCGCAAAACTTTCGGCCAACTCGGCAGCCTTGCGGTCATAGGCGCCGGGATCCTTCCAGGTCTCGCGAGGTCGCAGGACTTCGGGGGGAACCTCCGGCACCTGCCGTGGCACCCTGAGTCCGAAAACCGGATCTTCATCGAATTCGACGTCGGTCAGCCGGCCTTCGTTAACGCTGTCCACCATGGCTCGCGTGTAAGGCAAATGAATTCGTTTTCCTTCGCCATATCCTCCCCCCGTCCAGCCCGTGTTGATCAGCCAGATCTCGGCTTGGTGGCGACGAATACGGTCTCCCAGCATGTTCGCGTAAACAGTAGGGGAATGGACCATGAACGGAGCGCCGAAACAGGTACTGAAAGTTGCCTGGGGTTCCTTCACCCCTCTCTCAGTGCCTGCGACTTTCGCGGTATAGCCGAGCAGGAAGTAATAGATCGCTTGTTCAGGAGTCAGCCGGGCCAGTGGAGGGAGGACGCCAAAGGCATCGGCGGTAAGGAAGAAAATGACTCTCGGGTGTCCCGCTATTCCGCTGCGATCGGCGTTTTCCAAGTGAGAGATAGGAAACGCAGCCCGGGTGTTCTCGGTCAGACTGTCATCGTTCAAATCAAGGCGACGGGTTTGGCGGTCGATGGTGACGTTCTCCAGGATGGTCCCGAACTTACGCGTGCTCTCGTAAATCTCCGGCTCCTGCTCTCGAGAAATCCGAATGACTTTGGCGTAACAGCCCCCCTCAATGTTGAAAATGCCATCTTCGCTCCAACCATGCTCATCATCGCCAACCAGCGTTCGCCGCGATTCGATCGACAAAGTCGTTTTGCCCGTGCCTGAAAGGCCGAAGAACAGCGCCACATCGTTCTTGTCCTTTCCGTAGTTAGCCGAGCAGTGCATCGAAAGGACATTCTTGAGGGGCAGCACGTAATTCATCATCGTGAACACTGACTTCTTTATCTCGCCCGCATAAGAAGTACCGCCGATGAGGATCTCTTTGCGGCCAAAATGCAGAATCACGAAGACCTCCGAGCGGGTGCCGTCCAACTCGGGAATCGCTCGGTAGGCCGGAGCGTGGATGAGCGTATATTCGGGACTGAAGGATTCGAGCTTCGCCTGGTCCAATTCCCTGATAAACATGTTTCGAGCAAACATGGCGTGCCAGGCTGAGGCGCTGATGACACGGATGGGCGTCCGATAACGCTCGTCAGCACCCGCATAAAGAGACTGGATGAAGATATCACGGCCTTGGAAATAGGCCAGAACGCGACTACGCAAACGTTCGTAGCCTTCGCTCGAGAACCCCTGGTTGCCGCCGCCCCACCAGATCTTGTCCTGACTGCTTGGTTCTTCCACCAGGAACTTATCCTGGGGCGAACGTCCCGTATACTGACCAGTGCGCACGACCAGGGGCCCAAGGTGCGCCGTTAATCCTTCCTTGGTTCGAATGGCTTCTTCAAACAGCGCTGTGGTCGGGAGATTCCAGTAGACATTGCCGAGGTTCACGAATCCGAGGTCGGCAAGCCACTTCATTTTGTCAGGCATAATTGTAATTGTTCCTCCTTCAGCTGCGGATTGTTCGGCCCTTATCAAGGCCAATTCGCGAACAACCGATCAGGCGGTGCGGACTTTCCAATCGACGATCCGGCGAGTCATCACCGAATCAAGAACTGGGACCAACGGCCCCGGCTCTGTCCCTGGAATCATGATACAAGCCCGTTTCGCGGCGAACAACCGAGAGGGCCGTAGCTCGGATAAGGCGGTACTATTCATCTCCCCCAACAACTGAACGCTGG
>DAOTAI010000371.1:0-5191 GCA_035593865.1 Acidobacteriota bacterium | reverse complement strand
GTTGTCGCTTATGCCGTAGTCAGTGAGGCTGCCTGTCAGTGCCCCGGCCGCTGCGCCGACTGCCATACCCAGCAACGGGACAAAGAAGATCAAGCCGAACAGGAATCCCCAGAAGCCGCCGCCGAGAGCGCCGGAGATTCTGGTATCAAACGCCTGCTTGGTCTTGGGCGCTTTCCTGCCGTGCGGCCAACTCACCACGGCAGCATCGAGCAGTTGGATCAGGTGTTGGCCCTCCAACCGTCTCAAAACCTGCAACGCCTGTTCGGCGCCCTCAGGATTGTCAAATCTCAACACTGATAGAGTTGCCATTGTCCTACCTCCTTCAACATCGATTCAGGGACCGTCGCGTAACCCATCAGAGAGCTTCGGATGCACGTAACCCGGCAGCCCGCCTGCTGGAAAGTACGCCAGTAACGCCAGTCCCGCCAGGGCAAAGAAAGAGACCTTGAGAGAAAGAAGCCGCGCTTCCGTATTGATGCGTACCGCTTCATCCACTTGCTCGCGCGCGGCCCCGGTACTCTCCAGGGTGCTTTGCAGCTGGTCGTTCGTGACGAAAGACACGTTATCGAGATCGATCTGTTGCTTCAGTTCATGGGGTATGAGCGAATTCTGTGCCAGTTCGCGATTGACGCTGGTACTTAAAAGACTGACTATGAACGCACTGGCCACCGCCGTACCCACCGCGTTTGCCAGGTTGTTTGCTGTGCCGCGCAGCGAACCCACATCGCCAGCCAATGCCTTGGGAGAAGCCGTCACCAGTACGTTAAATAGAAGCGCTACCAGGGCCCCCTCGCCAATACCAACTATAACCAGGCTGATGACCACCCATGAGTTGCTCCAATCGTTGCGGATAACAGCCCCGAGAAACACCAGGCCGATTGCCGTTAACAGAAATGCATATCGCGCGATTTGACGGGCGCTAAGCCGTTCGTACAGACGCACGACGAGGAGGGCGGCGGCGACGCTGGTGACTGAAAGCGGGATCAAAGCAACCGCTGTCTGCAGACTACTTCCGCCTTGGACGACCTGTATATAGAGAGGCACAAGAAAAGCAATGGCGGCGGTTATCCCGCCGATCGCGAATAACGCGAATACTGCGGATCGCTCTTGAGGGGTGTCGATCACTTCGAGGGCCATGAGCGGCGTCTGACCCACTGCCTGAAGCTTGCGCGACCAGATCAGAAACGCCTGAAAGAGAAAAACGCCGCAGATGATCATGATCGGCGCCGGAGAGACGTCCAGTACGCTGAACGGTGCCTGGGGACCCGCCAGTAATACTCCCCAGCCCGTCAGGCTGTTAAAACCCAGGCTGACTAATACAACAGCCGAAGCCATCAGGGCGGCTCCCGTCCAGTCTATACGCGTGCCTGGCTCACTCCTGGCAGGACTCAGCTGTTCGCTCAGTTTGTAGACGGCTCCGGCCAGGAGAACAAGCAAACCGAAAGTAACGCGCCAGCTGAACCAGGTACCCAGGAAGCCCGCGATGAAAAATGCCAGGACTATCCCCAGCGGCTGGCCCGCGCTTAGCACCGCCACAGCCTTCGCCTGCTGGCTGCCTTTGTAGCTGTCGGTAATCAGTACGACCAGGGTGGGAACCAGGACAGCCGCTGCTGCACCGGCGATGACCTGGCCGATGGTCATGGTAATCGTGCCCGGACTCACCGTTATCACCGCCATCGCGATACCGAAAAGCCCGACCATCGCGCGAAAGACACGGCGCGATCCTTGAACCCTCGCTATCCTGGCGCCCAACATCAGGCACGCGGCAACCACTAGCGAGTAGGTCACAATTGCCGTCGCCACTGTCGTTGCGGGTCGGCTGAAACTGGAGGCTATCGCGTCGATCGATACCTGCAGGGTGCTGACATTGAAGACCATCAGGACTTGAGCAAGGACGATAATGACCAACGGCTTCCAGGAAGGTTGCAGATCGTCTTCAACGCCAGTAATCGAAGTGTGGTTTGTAACAGGATTCATGAAATTCTTAACCCGCCAAGTCCACGAGGACCTCCGCATCGGCCGGCTTCCGAACGCCTGGTGACGCTTTTTCCGCACGACTCCACAGTTCCGTCAACTTGATGCACATTTCCGTCGCCTGTGCCATGTCTTGGATGCTGACAAATTCCAGCGGCCCATGGATCTCCTGCATACCCGTAAACAAGTTTGGAGTTGGCACGCCCAGTTCAGTCAGGCGGGACCCGTCAGTACCACCGCGTGTGGGAATTGAGTACGGTTCGACACCCGTTTGGCGGCAGGCCTCACGGGCCAATTCGACAGGGCGCATGTCCTCTTCAAGCCAGTAGCGCATGTTGCGATACTGCGGCTTGATTTCGCAGGTGATTTTCGCGCGTGGCTCGGAAGCTTGCACGGTGTCACATACCTTTCTCAGCAACTCACCGTGGACTCGCAGTCCGTCTTTTTCGAAATCGCGCAGAATGAAACTAAGGTCGGCCGCAGCTGCCGAGCCCTTCATTTCGACGATGTGGATGAAACCCTGCCGGCCATCGGTGGTCTCGGGAGTGAGTGTGGCCTGGGGCAACGTGTCCACGATCTTGGCGGCGAGGTGAAGCGCGTTTACCAGTTTGCCCTTGGCCCAGCCTGGATGGATCGAAACGCCTTGGACCTGCACCTTCGCGGCGTCCGCAGAAAATGTCTCATAGACGATTTCACCCAGGCCGGCGCCATCCAGGGTGTAGGCAAAATCTGCCTCCAAATCGCGCGGCAGATCCGGATGCACGCCACGCCCGATCTCTTCATCCGGCGTGAAAGCGATGCGAACCGTCCCGCGAGGGAGATTGTCGCTCAGCAGGTGGCGGGCGGCCGTCAGGATGATGGCAACACCCGCTTTGTCATCCGCACCGAGAAGCGTTGTTCCACTCGCAGTGACGATGTCGTCGCCAATCTTCCCGGCCAAATAGGGCAGCTCTTTGGGTGACAAAATCCGTTGCCGATCATCGGGCAGGCTGATGTCTCTCCCGTCGTAGTTACGGTGGATGATCGGCTTTACGCCCGCTCCGCTAAACTGCGGCGCCGTATCGACATGAGCCAGAAACGCGATCGTCGGTACCTGGTTCTGTACGTTGGACGGTATCGTCGCAATGACTGCGCCGTAGTCGGTTAATCTCACGTCCTGCGCGCCAATCTCTCTTAGTTCATCCACCAGCAGATTCAACAGTTCGTACTGTTTCTGGCTGCTAGGCGAAGTGGTTGACGACGGGTCGCTCTCGGTGTCGATTTTCGCGTAGCGCACGAAGCGGTCTTCAAGTTCTTGATTGAACTGTTTCTCCATGGCCTACCCTTTCATTTCCAGCACTAGCGGGAGTCGGTTGTTCAACCTCTTCCAGATAAACAATCGCCGTTTCAATGCCACGCTGGAACATCTCGATGCTGTAATGCTCATTGGGTGAATGCAGACCATCGCTTTCCAACCCGTAACCCATCATGATCACGGGAATTTTCATCAAGTCATAAATGTCGGCCACGATGGGGATGCTGCCACCACCGCGGGTAAAAAGCGGCTTGTGTCCCCATCCTCTCTCGTAAGCGCGCGCAGCAGCATCCATTTCCGGCAGATCGAACGGGATCAGCGCCGGTTTCCCCGTGCTCAACAGGGTGAGGTTTGTCCTCACGGTCGGCGGCGCGATCGATTGGATGTGCTTCTTCAGGAGGGTGAAGATTTTCTCGGGATCTTGATTCCCAACCAGCCGGGAGCTCAGTTTTGCGCCGGCGCTAGCTGGCACGATGGTCTTGGGACCCGGCCCGGTGTAGCCGCTCCACATGCCGTTAATTTCAAGTGTGGGCTGGGCTGAAATACGTTCGCGAATGGTGTATTTCTGGTCGCCCCAAGTGGCTGGCACGCCCGTGGCTTCTTTGAATTGTTCTTCGGTCAGAACACTCTTTGCGATCATTTCGCGATCCTGCGCGGTGAGAGGGACGACGTCGTCGTAAAAGCCGGGAACCGCTATGGTGTTATCGGGGTTGTAAAGTCTGGAGAGGATCTCCACGAGCGCGAGGGCGGGATTGTGAACGGCACCACCCCAAAAACCGCTGTGCAGATCTTCCCTCGGCCCTTGGACCTCGATTTCCACATAGGTCATGCCTCGCAGGCTGTGAACGATCGCCGGTTCTTCGAGCGCGCGCATGGCCGAATCGCTGATCACGCACACATCCGATTTGAGTAGTGCCAAGTTGGATTTAATGAAGGGAGCAAGGTTGGGGGATGATATTTCTTCCTCACCCTCCAACAGGAATTTCACATTGACCGGCGCAGCACCGCCGGTTTCCAGGTAAGACTCCAGGGCCTTGAGGTGGATGAACAGCTGCCCTTTGTCGTCGGTCGCCCCGCGGGCGTACACCTTCCCGTCCTTCACGATCGGTTCAAACGGCGGAGTGTCCCAACCGTCCTCCATCTCCGCGGGCACGACATCGTAGTGTCCATACACCAGCACGGTTGGCCGGTCCGGCCCGGCGCCCATCCAGTCTGCGTACACGACCGGATGACCACCAGTGGGCATGACTTTGGCGCTCTTGAGACCCAGGGCGTGCAAATGCGCCGCCAGCCACTCCGCCGCCCGCTTGACGTCACCCGCGCGGTCCGGGTCACCGCTCACGCTAGGAATGCGAATGAATTCAAAAAGCTCGTGCAGGAACCTCTCTCGATGGTCACGAGAATACTTGCGTGCTTTCTCGCTGGAAGCCTCATTTATTCCGGTTTCCCCTCGAGCTTCGGACTCTCGGGGCTGTCTTGTTTCTGTTGTTTGTAATCCCATTTAAACCTCCACTTTCAAAGCCGGACTCTTTCAATGACAAGTGCTTGCGTCCCGTTTCGCGCCGTAACTTGGGCGTAAGATTGTGGAACTTACAATCCCCACGGAAGTCCCAGCAAATGCCATAAAGCCAGGAAGATTGGCCAAATCAACAAAAGCACGACGACGTAGGGCAGCATGAGCGCAATGACTGTCCCTACGCCCGCGTCTTTCTGATATCTCGCGGCGAAAGAAACGATCAGCGCAAAGTAGGCATTCAAAGGTGTGATGGCATTAAGGGGGGAATCGCCTACCCGATATGCTGCCAGCACGGCTTCGGGCTCAACACCAAGGCGCATCAACAGAGGCACGAAGATAGGTGCGAAAATCGCCCACTTCGGAATCGCGCCCGTCATAATCAGGTCGAGGATCGCAATAACGAAGAC